>DATABP010000652.1:0-9473 GCA_036259515.1 Thermoanaerobaculia bacterium
GGGATGCGTGGCGGCCTCGTTCACCGCGCCTTTCGCGACATAGAGCGCGCCCTCGTTCACGGCGACGGCATGGACCGCCTCCCCCTCGAACGCGATCCGCTGCGGCAGCGAGGTCGCGAGACGGGGCGCGCGATACAGGCCGTTCGGCGTCGCGAGGTATTCGAACTGCGCGTCGCGCGCGTACATGTAGGCCGGAACGTTCGTTCCGGCGTCGACCGGCAGCTCGTGCAGCGGCTGCAACGATTTGATGACCAGGGCGGCAACGACGAGGGAGAGCATCTATCCTCCGGAGCTCATGAAACGAATCGCGTGTCTTCTCGTCTTCGCCCTCGGCTGCGCGACGCGGCAGCAACCCGAACCGCCGCCGGCCGTCGACACGCAAACCCGCGAAATGATCAAAACACTGACCGGCGCGATCGAAAGGCAGCCGGCGAACCTGCCGTACATCTACCTGCTCGCGTCGTATCACGACAAAGCCGGCGAGACGGGCGAGGTCGTCCGCTGGCTCGCTCGCCTTGACGAGCTCGGTTGGGAACACGGCGTCAGCGCGCTCGCTTTCAAGAACAGCAGCGGTTCGGCGTTTCGTAACGTGGCCGCAAAGCTCGCGTCACGGGAGCCCGCCGTCAGTCGCGCTACCACCGCCTTCACGATGCGCGATCAACGCGATCTCGTCCCCGAGGGCATCGTCTGGGATCCGGTCGACGACGTGTTCTACGTCAGCGGCATCCACGCCCGCAAAGTGCTCCGCGTCACTCCCGGCGGCCGCGCCACCGACTTCGTCACCGAGGACATGCTTGGCGGCCTCGGCATGAAGATCGACCGCCCCCGCCGCGTCCTCTGGGTCATCAGCACCACCACGCCGGAGATGCGCGGCTACGTGAAGGGGGAGGACGCCTCGCAGCTCGCCGCGTACGACCTGCGCACCGGCGTGCTCCTGCGGAAGATCGACGCCGCCCCGGCGATGCTCAACGACCTGACCATCCTCCTCGACGGAACGATCTTCGCGACCGACATGGGCCGCCACAAGGTGGTGCGGCTCGCGCGCGGCTCCGACACGCTCGAGGAGTGGGCGGACGGCTTCAGCTTCCCCAATGGCATCACCAACGACGGCACGAACCTCTACGTCGCCGACTTTCAGGGGATCCATCAGATCAACCTCGCGAACGAGACGCGCACGGCGGTCGACGTGGCCGGCACCTGGCTCGGCGGCATCGACGGCCTCGACTTCCGCGAGGGGACGCTGATCGGAATCCAGAACGCGGTCGGCAATCCGCGCGTCGTCCGGGTACACCTCGGCGACCGGCGCGTGGAGGTGCTGGAGTCGAAGAACGAGCTCTTCGAGCTCCCCACCACCGGCGCCATCCGGAACAGCGAGTACTGGTTCATCGCCAACCCGGGACTGCGGTCGTTCGACGAGGACGGCACGATCTGGCCGGAGAGCAAACTGCAGGAGCCGGTGATGCTGAAAATCCCACTATGATCCCGCCGCGATGACGGTGACGATCCGCCCCGCCGAACACCGCGACCTCGAGGCCGTCGGCCGCCTCGGCGCGATGCTGATGCGTGCTCACTACGCCTTCGACCCGCTGCGCTTCCTGCCGGCCGGCGACGACGCCGAAGAGGGCTACGCCTGGTTCCTCGGCAGCCGGATGAAGTCCGCCGACGACCGGGTCTTCGTCGCCGACGATGACGGCACGGTCGCCGGCTACCTCTGGTGCGCACTCGAGCCGCTGTCGTGGAAAGAGCTCCGCGGCCCCGCGGGCTTCATTCACGACGTCGCCGTCCGCGAGGACGCCCGCGGCGCCGGTATCGCCGCCCGCTTGATGCAGGCCGCGACCGACTGGCTCCGCGAGCGCGGCGCGCCGCGGGTCATCCTCTGGAGCGCCGCCCCGAACGAGACTGCCCAGCGCCTTTTCCGGAAGCTGGGCTTCCGCGAGACGATGGTCGAGATGACGATGGAGCTGTGACCGCGGCGACTACCGCTCCGAATCAGATCAGCAGCGGCGCGATGACGAGCGCCACCACCGACATCAGCTTGATCAGGATGTTCAGGCTCGGCCCGGCGGTGTCCTTGAAGGGGTCGCCGACGGTGTCGCCGACCACCGCCGCCTTGTGGGCGTCGGAGCCCTTGCCGCCGTGGGCGCCGCCCTCGATGTGCTTCTTGGCGTTGTCCCAGGCGCCGCCGGCGTTGGCCATGAAGATCGCCATCATCACGCCCGAGGCGGTGACGCCGGCGAGGAGGCCGCCCAGCGCGTCGACCGAGTAGAAGCCCACCGCCACCGGCACGGCGACTGCCAAGAGGCCGGGGACCACCATCTCGCGGATCGCGGCCTTGGTCGAGATGTCGACGCACTTCGCGTAGTCGGCGGTGGCGGTGCCCTCCATCAGGCCGGGGATCTCGCTGAACTGGCGGCGCACCTCGGCGATCATCTGGAAGGCGGCGCGGCCGACCGCCTGCATCGCCATCGAGCTGAACAGGAAGGGCATCATCGCGCCGAGGAAGAGGCCGCCCATCACCTCCGGGTCGGAGAGGTCGAGGACGGTCAGCCCGACGGTGGTCTTGAAGGCGGCGAAGAGCGCCAGCGCGGTGAGCGCCGCCGAGCCGATCGCGAAGCCCTTGCCGATCGCCGCCGTGGTGTTGCCGACGGCGTCGAGGCGGTCCGTGCGGCCGCGCACCTCGGGGCCCAGGTGGCTCATCTCGGCGATGCCGCCGGCGTTGTCGGCGATCGGCCCGTAGGCGTCGACGGCGAGCTGGATGCCGGTGGTCGACAGCATGCCGAAGGCGGCGATGGCGATGCCGTAGAGGCCGGCGAACTCGTAGGAGGCGATGATCGCCGCCACCAGCACGATCACCGGCAGCGCGGTCGACTTCATGCCGACGGCGAGGCCGGAGATGATGTTGGTCGCCACGCCGCTCCGGCTGTCGTCGGCGATCGAGCGCGCCGGCCCCCGCGCCTCGGAGGTGTAGTACTCGGTGATGAAGCCGATCGCCACGCCGCCGACCAGGCCGGCGACGGTCGCCCAGACCACGTCGTTGGCGCCGAAGCTCACCCCCTCGATGACGAACACGTCGTCGCCCAGGAGCCAGCGCGACACCCCCCAGGTGGCGAGCAGCATCAGCACGGCGGCGGTGACGGTGCCGGTCTGGAGCGCCATCCCCGGGTCGCCGCCCTCGCGGGTGCGGACGAGGAGCGTGCCCAGGAGCGAGACCACGATGCCGACCCCGGCGAGCACCATCGGCAGGAGCACCAGCGCCGGCGTGTAGGCGCCGCCGTCGAGGAAGGTGGCGCTGACCCCGAGCACCAGCGTGCCGACGATGGCGCCGACGTAGGACTCGAAGAGGTCGGCCCCCATGCCGGCGACGTCGCCCACGTTGTCGCCCACGTTGTCGGCGATCACCGCCGGGTTGCGCGGGTCGTCCTCGGGGATGCCGGCCTCGACCTTGCCGACCAGGTCGGCGCCGACGTCGGCCGCCTTGGTGTAGATGCCGCCGCCGACGCGGGCGAAGAGCGCGATCGAGCTGGCGCCGAGCGAGAAGCCGGTGAGCACGGTCACCGTGCGGAGCATCGTCTCCTGGTCGCTCGCCCCCTGGAACAGGCGCCAGTAGAGGAGGTAGAGGAGCGACAGGCCGAGGACGCCCAGGCCGACGACGCAGAAGCCCATCACCGCGCCGCCGGAGAACGCCACCTTGAGCGCGCCGTTGAGCCCGGTGCGGGCGGCGGCGGCGGTGCGCACGTTGGCGCTGGTCGCCACCCGCATGCCGAAGAAACCGGCGAGCGCCGAGCAGGCGGCGCCGACCAGCACCGACACGCCCAGCCACCACGAGCTCCCCGGCTGGCCGGCGCTGGCCCAGGCGAGGAGTGTCGCCACCACCAGCACGAAGATCGCCAGCACCCGGTACTCGCGGCCGAGGAAGGCCATGGCGCCCTCGCGGATGTGCCGCGCGATCGTCCTCATCTGGTCCGTGCCGGAGTCCTGCCGGCCGATCCACGCGGAGCGCGCCCAGGCGTAGACGAGCGCCGCCACGCCGCACAGGGGCACGAGATACAGAATGGTGTCCACGGTCTTCCTCCTCTCGAGAAACGGAAGCAGGGGGCGGCCGGGCGGCCGCGCCCAGAGTCGTCGAGCTTAGCTTGAAGACGCCGCCGGCTCGCCGGCGGACGGCACGTTGAAACGGTTCATCGCCGCCTCCACCCCCGCGGCCAGCCACGCCTCGCAGGCGTCGGCGGCGCGCACGATCATCGCCTCGACCGCCGCCGCCTCGCCGGGCGAGAACGGCGCGAGCACGAAGCCCACCAGATCCTCCGGCGGCGCGGCGGGGGCGATCCCCAGCCGCAGCCGCGCGATCTCGCCGCTCCTGAGCTCGGCGAGCACCGACTCCATCCCGCGGTGCCCGGCCGGGCCGCCCGACGGCTTGAGCCGCAGGCGCCCGAGCGGCAGCGCCGCCTCGTCGTAGACCACCAGGAGGTCGGCGATGTCCAGCCCGCGGCGCTCGGCCAGGCACCGCGCCGCGTAGCCGCTGCGGTTCATGTAGGTCTCCGGCTTGGCGAGGACGAGCGGCCGGCCGTCCGGCTCGCGGCACTCGGCGAGCGAGGCGTCGCACTCGCGCGCCCAGCCCGCCGCGCCGCGCCGCCGCGCCAGCTCGTCGACCACCCGGAAGCCCAGGTTGTGGCGGGTCGCCGCGTAGCGCCCGCCGGGGTTGCCGAGGCCCAGGATCAGCCGCGCGCCGGCGCTCAGCCCTCGCCCTCCTCCTCGGCGCGGCGGCGGCCGACCAGCTCCGGCTCCGCCCGCTCGCTCTCGAGCAGGCCCGTGCCGCCCTCCTCGGCGGCCTCGGCCTTGCGCGCCGCCGACACGCCGGCGATCACCCGCTCCGGCTCCACATGGAGCTCGACGCCGTCCGGCACCTGGAGCTGCCGCGCCTCGGCGTGCTGGCCGACGCGGAGCCCGGAGACGTCGAGCACGAGGTGGTGCGGAATGGCGGTCGGCAGACACTCGACCTCCACCTCGCGGGTGACGAAGTCGAGCACGCCGCCCTCGTTCTTCACCCCGTCGGGCATGCCGACCAGCTCGACCGGCACTCCGACGCGCACCTTCACCTTGAGGTCGATGCGCTGGAAGTCGACGTGGACCACCTCGCGGGTGACCGGGTCGGTCTCCACCTCGCGCACCATGCAGTGGCGCTCCTTGCCGGAGCCGGCGAGCTTGAGCAGGAAGACGGCGTGCTCGCTGCCCGCCTTCTTGAACAGCTCGAGCAGAGCGCGGCGCGGCACCTGGATCGACACCGAGTCGCGGCCGCCGCCGTAGACGATGGCGGGGACGAGATCGGTGCGCCGCAGTCGGCGGCTGGAACGGGAGCCGGTGGCCTCCCGGGGCTGGACTTCGATCGACAGTTGTTCGGCGGTCTGGTTCATGGGGATGGTCCTTGCGGTGGAGGGATCAGACGAAGAGCGAGCTCACCGAGCTGTTCTCGTGGATGCGGCGAATGGCCTCGCCCAAAAGCGGCGCCACCGACAGCGGCTTGAGCTTGGCGGAGCGGCGGAGCTTGTCCTCGAGCGGCGTGGTGTTGGTGACGAACACCGCCTCGAGCGGGCTCTCCTCGATGCGGGCGATCGCCGGCCCGGAGAGGACGCCGTGCACGCCGACGGCCAGCAGCCGCTCGGCGCCCTTCGCCTTGAGCGCGTGCACGGTCTTGATCAGCGTGCCGGCGGTGTCGATGATGTCGTCGATGATCAGCGCGTTCTTGCCGCCGACCTCGCCGATCACGTTCATCACCTCGGCCTCGTTGGGCCCGGTGCGCCGCTTGTCGACGATGGCGATGGCGGTGCCCAGCCGCTTGGCGATGGCGCGCGCGCGCTCGACGCCGCCGGCGTCCGGCGAGACGATGACCAGGTCGGGCAGCTCCATCTGGCGCACCGCGTCGATGAACACCGGGGCGGCGAACAGGTGGTCGACCGGCACGTCGAAGAAGCCCTGGATCTGCGAGGCGTGGAGGTCCATCGTCAGCACGCGGTCGGCGCCGGCGCGGGAGATGAGATCCGCGACCAGCTTGGCGGTGATCGGGACCCGCGGCTGGTCCTTCTTGTCCTGCCGCGCGTAGCCGTAGTAGGGCACCACCGCGGTCACCCGCGACGCCGAGGAGCGTTTGAAGGCGTCGAGCAGGATGAGGAGCTCGATCAGGTTGTCGTTGACCGGCTGCGAGGTGGGCTGCACCACGAAGACGTCGGAGCCGCGGACGTTCTCGCCGATCTGGCAGAAGATCTCGCCGTCCGAGAAGTTGTAGGACTCGACGACCCCGAGGGCGAGGTTCAGGTAGTCGCAGATCTCCTCGGCCAGCGCCGGGTGCGCACGCCCGCTGAACACTTTCATCTCGCCGACCATCTTGTCCCTGCCGCGTCTTCCGTCCAGGTGTTTCCCGACCGCCGGAGATGGCTGGGGCGGGAGGATTCGAACCTCCGGTGGCCGGATCCAAAGTCCGGTGCCTTACCGCTTGGCTACGCCCCAGTGGGCCGCCGGCTCGCGCCGCGCCGCCGCCGGAGCGGTGAAGCCGGGATCTTTGAAAGGCTTACGAGACCGACCAGAACGAGTCGCGGAGATGCAGCTCCTGCACCTCCTCGAGGCTCTTCGCCGGTTGGTCGCCGTCGGACGCGCCGGAGGCCGGCCGGGCGGCGTCCGCGGCGAGCGGCACCTCGCCGGTCGGGATCCGCCCGACGATGCCGTCCGTCGCCGCCGGCGCGGCCGTCTCGCTCCCCTCGGCGGGGAACGGCCGCGGCGGCGCCGGCAATTCCTCGCCGCGCTCGCCGAGCACGCGCTGGTACTCGCCGACCACCACCTGCTCGATCATCTGCCGGGTCTCGTTGTTCAGCGGATGCGCGACGTCCTTGAACTCCCCGTTCTTCTTCTTGCGGCTGGGCATGCTGATGAACAGCCCGTCCCGGCCCTGGATGATCTTGATGTCGTTGACCATGAAGCAGCGGTCGAAGACGATGGACACGAAGGCCTTGAGCTTCTCCTCGTCCACGGGAAAGACCTTGACCTCTGTGATCTCCATCTCGTGCCTCTCTCCCTCACCCTCCAAGCGACCGAGGGTGCGCGGACCCGGCCGAACCGGTTGCGCCTCCGACGACGCGACTCCTCCCTGACCGACGCCCGACTGGCGCCCAATGCTAGAGGCCGGCGCAGCGGGCTGTCAAATCAGGGCGCGGAGGGCGAATCGGCCGGCGGCGCGGCGTAGAGCACCTCGCACGGCACCTCGTGGAACGAGGGCGGCGCCGCGAGCGGCGCGAGCGCCTCGGGGAGCGGCTCGACGACGCTCTGGCTCCAGGTGAGCTGGATGCCGCGCACGCGGTCGGAGAGCACTCCGTCGCCCCCCCGCCGCCGCCACCACACCGACGGCGCCGCGTCCCCCGGCTCGGTCATCGCCCACGAGCGCGGCGCCCCGTCGTCGCCGAGGGTGGCGCTCCAGCGGCGGCCCTGGGCGTCGGCGAAGGCGAGGCGGCGGCCGGCGGTGTCGCCGGCGGCGGCGGCCTCGGGCTCCTCGCCGGCCTCCCCCGCTCCCGGCTCCTCCACCTCCCCGGCCGGCGACGCCGGCAACCGTCCGAGCAGGAGCGCCGGCAGCGAGGCGAGCGGGAAAGGCGTCAGCCGCCCGGCGGCGAGGTCGAGGCTCCCCGCCAGCCGGCACGCCGCCTCCGCCCGGTGGTCCACCCACAGCCCCTCCTCGCCGTCGACGTCGAGGCTCCACAACGCCCGCCCCACGGGATCGACCGCCCGCACCCGATACCGCTCCGGCGCCGCGAGCGACAGCGTCAGCCGAAAGCTCCCCCCACCGTCAGGCCCGTCGTAGCCGACGCGGTAGAGCCGCTGCGTCCCCACCGTGGTCGACGGCACCTCCCAGGGGGCGGCGTCGGGATCGGCCGGCGTGACGGGCGCCCGCCTCGCGGTGCAACCGGAAATCCAAGACGCGGTCAGCACCACGAAGAGACCGACGAAGGGCGCGGTCCGCCACCGACGCCGCCCGGGCGGAACGAGCGAAGCGAGGTCCGCTCCGCCGCCGACCGGCAAAAGGTCGACGGAGGGAGTGCCCGGCGGAGCGAGCGTGGCGAGATCCGCGCCACCAGCCGTCCCGAGCGCCGGCGAGCCCCCAGCGCCGCTCGCCGCGGCGCCCCCGAGCGCCGGCGAGCCATCGCCCCCGATCCGCCTGCCGCTGTCTCTCTTCATCCCTGGGGAGCCCTTCACCATCGGTGCCGAGCGGCCGCCTCCCGAGCCGCGCTCCGCCGATCGTGAGCGCTTCGGGCGCCGCGGCACGATCTCGCGCTGCCGCTGCCGCCCGCCGCTACTCCGCCGCCGCCCCGCTCCGCGCCAGCTCCGCCACCTTCCGCCGCAGCTCTTCGACGTCCTCCCCACCCCCCGCCGCGATCGCGCGCTGGTAGCTCTCCCGCGCCGCCGCCGCGTCGCCGATCGCCCGCTGCACGTCGCCGAGGTGCTCCAGCACCTCCGGGTCGCCCGGCATCAGGTTCGCCGCGCGCTCGA
Source organism: Thermoanaerobaculia bacterium (assembly GCA_036259515.1). Lineage (GTDB taxonomy): Bacteria > Acidobacteriota > Thermoanaerobaculia > Multivoradales > JBCCEF01 > DATABP01. The sequence continues at coordinate 8,527 of DATABP010000652.1, forward strand.
GATAGCCGAGCGCCAGCTCGTGCTCGCCGAGCCGGTGGTGCACCCAGCCCAGCGAGTCGAGGTAGGCGGCGTTGTCCGGCTCGGCGGCGACCGCGCGGCGGACCAGCTCCAGCGCCTCGTCGAGGTTCTCGCCGCGCTCGGCCCACAGGTAGCCGAGGTAGTTCGCCGCCTCGTCGAGCTCCGGCTCGGCGGCGAGCAGGCGGCGGAAGGTGCCGACGGCCTCCTCGATCCGGCCGCTCCGCTCGTAGGCGGCGCCGAGCTGGAAGAGCGCGTCGGGCGCCGGATCGCTCTCGGCGAGCGCCTCGAGCAGCGGCAGCGCGAGATCGTGGCGCTCGTGGCTCTGCGCCACGCCGGCGGCGCGCAGCACGGTGCGCGGCTCGTCGCTCTGCCCGAGGCGGCGGAGGAGCCGGGTGGCGGCCGGCTCGTCGCCCTCCTCGAACAGCGCGTCGAGCGTCATCAGGTCGGCCTCGGCGCCGCCCTCGCCGGCCGGGAGCAGCGCCAGCGCGCGCTCGGTCTCGCCGGCCTGGTGGAGGAAGTCCGCGGCGCGCAACCGGGCGCCGGTGGCGACCGCCGGCTCGGGATGGCCGATCAGCGGCTCGAGCGTGGCGGCGGCGTCCGCCGGCCGGCCGAGACGCGCCTGGATCGAGGCGAGGTCGTCGCGCACCAGCACCGCCGCCGGCAGCGGCAGCCGGGCGGCCACCTCGCCCGCCGGCTCCTCTCCGGCCTCGAGACGGGAAAGCAGCGTGCTCATCACCTCGACCGCCTCCGGGCCGGCACCCGCCTCCTCGAGCCGACGGGCGAGCTCGGCGTGGAGCGAGAGGTCGGGCTCGAGCGCGGCGAGCGCGGCGGCGAACTCGGCGTGACGGCCGGCGGCGGCGTGGATCAGCACCCGCATCCCGGCGCTCGCCGGGCCGTCGAGCTCCGCCAGCGCGGCCAGGGCGTCCTCG
>DATABP010000653.1:0-4932 GCA_036259515.1 Thermoanaerobaculia bacterium
GGCCCTCCGCCCGCGCCAGCGGCACCGCCCGGCGGTCCCATGAGCCGCCGCGCACCGGGCCCGGCCCGCCCGCGCCAGACCGCCGCTCCACCGCGCGGCGCGGCAGCGCCAGCCCGATCGTGGCCGGATCGATCTCGACCCACTCCGGCAGCGTGCCGCCGGCGCCGAGACGGTTGCGCAGGTACCAGCGCCAGAGCGGCACCCCGCCGATGTCGGCGAGGCGCTGGAGGGCGGGATGCCGGCGCAGCGCCCGCCGCAGCCGCCGCGCCCGCCGCTCGAAGGAGCTCCCCGCCGCCGTCACCGTCTCAGCTTCCGCTCGCCGCCATCGCCAGCGTCCGGAAGCGGGGCTCGGACGCGATCAGCTCGTCGTAGGTGCCGCTCGCCACCACCTCGCCGCCCTCGAGCAGCAGGATGCGGTCGCAGCCCCGCACGGTCGACAGCCGGTGCGCGATGGTGATCGTCGTCCGCGTCCGGGCCAGCGCCGACACCGCCTCCAGCACCTGCTCCTCGGTGACGTTGTCGAGCGAGCTCGTCGCCTCGTCGAAGAGGATCACCTGCGGGTCGTGGTAGAGGGCGCGGGCGATGCCGATCCGCTGCCGCTGGCCGCCCGAGAGCCGCACCCCGCGCTCGCCGACCACCGTGTCGTAGCCGCGCGGCAGCTCGCGCTCGATGAACTCGTCGATGCAGGCGGCGCGGGCGGCGCGCGCCACCGCCTCCATGTCGATCTCGCGGTCGGGCAGCCCGAAGGCGATGTTGCGGGCGATGGTGTCGTCGGCGAGGAAGATCGACTGCGGGACGTAGCCCAGGTTGCGCTGCCAGGCGCGCAGGTTGGCGTCGCCGAGCGGCACGCCGTCGATCTCGATCGCGCCCCGGTCGGGGCGCAGGAGGCCCAGGAGGAGGTCGCCGAGCGTGCTCTTGCCCGAGCCGGTGGCGCCGACGAAGGCGGTCGAGCGCCCGGCGGCGATCTCGAGGTCGAGGCCGCGGAAGAGCGGCTCCTTCGCCGTCGGGTACTGGAACCACACGCCGCGCAGGCGGATCGAGCGGGCGAGCGGCAGCGGCGCCACCGGCCGCCGCTCGCCGAAGTCGACCTCGGCCGCCGGCAGGTACTCGCTGAGGTGGTCGAGGGCGGCGCTGTTGAAGCGGATGTTGGTCAGCCCGTGGAAGATCTGCTGGAGCGACGGCATCAGCCGGTAGCCGGCCAGCGCGTAGAGGCCGATCGTCGGCACGATCGCCTCGAAGCCGGCCTCGCGCCGCAGCAGGTAGAGGACCATCAGCACGATGCCGCCGAAGGCGATCCCCTCGAGCGCGAAGCGCGGCACCTGGGCGACCACCGCGTTCAGCGCCGTCGCCGCCGCGTAGTCCGCCGACGGGCGCTGGAAGCGGCGCACCATCGTCGCCTCGCGGCCGAGGAGCTTGACCTCCTTGATCCCCCCGAAGGTCTCGGCCAGGGTCTTGAAGCGCCCCTTGTTCGCCGCCAGCCGCACCTGCCCCATCCGGCGCTGCCGCCGCCGGATGGCGAAGAAGAGCGCGCCGTAGGCGCCGCCCATCACCACGGCGGTGAGGCAGGCGAGGAGCGGATCGACGTAGACGAGGAGCGCCATCACCGCCAGCGCGGCGATTGCGCCGGACACCGCCTTCATCGCCGGCACCAGCGTGCCGGTGACGATCTGCACCACCTCGCCCAAGAGGTTCCGCCCCAGGTCGGCGCTGTGCTGCTCGAGGAAGAAGAGGTACGGCCGGGCGAGGAAGCCGCGCAGGATGCGGACGGCGATGGTGTGGCTGCGCATCCACGAGAAGCGCAGCACCGCCCAGGTGGAGATCGCGGTCAGCCCGTTGCTGCCGACGATGACGACGAACATCAGCGCCCCGAGCGCGAGGAGGAAGGTCCGCACCTCGGTGAAGCCGCCGAGCTCGTAGAGCCGGCGCAGCGACTCGTGGCGCTCGACGGCGCCGGGATCGGCGACCACGGCGAGGAACGGGGTCACCGAGGCGATGCCCACCACCTGCATCAGCGCCGTGGCGATGAGCAGCGGCAGGAGCCACAGCGCCTGCCGGCGCTCGCGCGGCGACAGGATGCGGTAGAGCTGGCGGAGCGTGCTCACCGGCCGGACGGACTCACGCGCAGTCTCACGCGGGCACGACGCGCGGGTGGCGGTCGCGCCACACGCCGCGGGTGTCGACGATCAGCGGCGCGTGCGCGAGCACCCGATCGTAGTCGATCGAACGATGGTCGGTGACCACCACCACCGCGTCCTGCGCCGCCAGCGTCTCCGGCGTCGGCTCGACGGAGACGAGCGGCGGCAGGTCCGGCCAGGTGCGCATCGGCGGCGCCGCGGGGACGTGGGGATCGTGGTAGCTCACCTCCGCCCCGAGGTGGAGGAGCTGGTCGAGGATCTCGAAGGCCGGGCTCTCGCGCGGGTCGCCGACGTCGCGCTTGTAGGCGAGGCCGAGGAGCAGCACCCGGGCGCCCTTGACCGCCTGGCCGCGCTCGTTGAGCGCCGCCTGAAGCTTGCCGACCACGTAGCGGGGCATGGCGACGTTGATCTCGCCGGCGAGCTCGATGAAGCGCGCCGGCATGCCGTACTCGCGCGCCTTCCACGACAGGTAGAAGGGGTCGACCGGGATGCAGTGGCCGCCCCAGCCGGGGCCGGGGTCGAAGCGCTGGAAGCCGAACGGCTTGGTCGCCGCCGCGTCGAGCACCTCCCAGACGTCGATCCCCATGCGGTCGAAGGTCATCTTCAGCTCGTTGACCAGCGCGATGTTGACCGCCCGGTAGACGTTCTCGGTCAGCTTCGCCGCCTCGGCGGCGCGCGCCGACGACACCCGCACCACGCTTTCGACGGCGCCCGCGTAGAGCGCCGCCGCCAGCTCGCCGGAGAGCGGGTCGACGCCGCCGACCAGCTTGGGGATGGTCGAGGTCGAGAAGGCGGGGTTGCCGGGGTCCTCGCGCTCGGGCGAGAAGGCGAGGAAGAAGTCGCGCCCGCAGGCGAGCGGCTCGCCGGCCGCGCCGCCGGCCTCGAGGATCGGCCGCACCAGGTCGTCGGTGGTGCCCGGATACGTGGTCGACTCGAGCACCACGAGCTGGCCGGCGCGGAGCGTGCGGGCGGCGGCGCGGGCGGTGGCGACGACGTACGACATGTCCGGCTCGCGCTGCGGGGTGAGCGGCGTCGGAACGCAGACGAGCACCGCGTCGGCCTCGGCGAGGCGGTCGAAGTCGGTGGTCGCGGCGAGCCGGCCGGACGCGGTCGCCCGGCCGATGCGGGCGGCCGGCAGGTGCTCGACGTAGCTCTCGCCGGCGGCGAGGCGGTCGACCTTGGTGCCGTCGACGTCGAAGCCGAGCACCGGGAAGCCGCGCTCGGCGAAGGTCAGCGCCAGCGGCAGACCGACGTAGCCCAGCCCGACGACGCCGACCGTCGCGGTGCGCGACGCGATGGCGTCGGCCAGACGTTCGGCGGGCGAGGTCGTGACGGGGGACTGCATCGGCTGCGGCTCGGCGGCGGGCGCCGGCGGCGGGCTACGGCTCGACGGGGGAGACCGGCTCCAGCACGGTGATGCCGATCACCGCCGCCGAGGCCGGCAGCAGCGTCTCCGGGCGGACCAGCGCGACGACGCAGGCGCGGCAGACGTCGTCGGCGCGCAGCACGTCCGACGGGTCGATGCGCGAGACGATGCCGTCGCACAGCCAGTGGAACACCTTCTTGCCGGCCTGCCAGGGGGCGGTCTCGCCGACCACCAGGTTGCTCGCCCGGCCGCGCTCCTCGGCGGTGAGCGACACTCGGCAGTCCTCGCGCACCAGCGTCGAAGTCACCGGCGAGCGCGCGAGCTCACGGCCGGTGGCGTCGACGACGGTGGCGAAGAGCTCGGTCGGCTCGTTCTCCAGGCTCTCGAGCAGCTCCTCGAGCTCGGCGAGGCTCAGCGACGCCATCCAGTCGCGGTCGACCTGCTTGCCGCGCGCGGCGCGCTCCTCGATGATCTCTTCGTTGAGGTCGTCGTTGGGGTCGCGGTGGTCGGACGCCTCCTTGGCGCGCCACCAGGCGGCCCAGGCGTTGTCGCGCTCCTCGTCGCGGTCGGGGTCGTCGATCCGCTTCTCGTCGAGGACCTCGTCCGCCGGCTTGGGCAGCGCCGCCCAGTACTGGCCGCCGCCCCGCGGCTCCATCTCGACGTAGTAGAAGTCCTCCACCTCCTGGTGCAGGCGGCGGAAGTGGAGGCGGACGGTCGAGCCTCCGGGCTCGCCGGCGACGCGGGCGGTGACCACCGCGTGCTCGGCGACCGGCAGGCAGGCGACCGGATCGACCGAGACCACCGGCGACTGGGCGAAGGCGGCCGCGGGCGACGCGGCGGCGGCGAGTGTCAGCGCGAGAAGACGATTCGAATGCATGGGATGGGTCCCTCCGGCGGTCGCATTGTGGGGCCAGACGGGGGGGCCGTCAAGCCTATCGCTCGGTCGTCATGTGCTTGAAGAGAAAGCCGCCGCGGCGGGCCGCTCACCGCTCCTCCCCGAGGATGGTGTCGACGTAACGGTCGACGAACGGGGTGCGCGCCAGCCGCGGCAGCGTCGCCTCCAGCACCCGTGCCGCCTCGCCGCGGTCGCCGGCCTCCCACAGCGCCACCGCCAGGTAGAACATTCGCTCGGGGCTCTCCACCGGCTCGCCGCCGCGGCGGAAGTAGGCGACCGCCAGCGGCCAGCGCGAGGCGCGGTAGGCGATCTCGGCGGCGAGGTGCTGCGCCTCGGCGGAACGGGGATGGGCGTCGGCGACCGAGCGGGCCAGCGTCAGCGGCTCGTCGAGATCGGCGGCGCGGCGGGCGGCGGCCATCAGCTCGCGGGCCTGGTCGAGGCGGCGGCGGTCGTCGGCGGGGAGCGTCGCGGCCGGCGCGGCCGGCGGCGGCGTGGGGGAGGCGCCGTTGGGCGACGCGGCACCGGCGGCTGTCTCC
>DATABP010000654.1:0-2208 GCA_036259515.1 Thermoanaerobaculia bacterium
TCGAGCCCCTGCCGTTCGCCGATCCCGAGCGGCTGGTGGCGGTCTGGGAGTCGAACCCGGAGCGCGGCCGGGAGCGCTCGAACGTCTCGGGCGCCAACCTGCTCGACTGGCGCCGCCGGGTGCGGGCGTTCGACGACGTCACCGCCCACGGCTTCGTCCACGGCTGGGCGCTCGCCGGCGGCGGCGAGCCGGAGCGGGTCGAAGGGGTCGAGGTGCTGGGGAACTTCCTCGCCGTGCTCGGCGTCGAGCCCGCGGCGGGCAGCCTGCTCGACCCCGAGGCGCACTGGCAGGACCGCGAGCGGACGGTGGTGATCGGCCACGACCTCTGGCAGCGGCGCTTCGCCGGCGCGGGCGACGTGATCGGCCGGCGCGTCGAGCTCGACGGCGTCGCCCACACCGTCGTCGGCGTGGCGCCGGCCGGCTTCTCCTACCCGTTCGGCGGCCTCGACGTCTGGGTGCCGTACGCCTGGCCGCGCTCGGTGGTCGACGAGGTCTGGTTCCGGCGCGCCCACTTCCTGCGCGGGCTGGCACGGCTGGCGCCCGGGGCGAGCCCCGAGCGCGCCGGCGAGGAGCTGTCCGCCGTCGCCGCGGCGCTGGCCGGCGAGCACCCCGAGACCAACCGCGGCTACGGCGCCGGGCTGACGCCGCTCCACGAGTGGACGGTCGGCGAGGTGCGCCGGCCGCTCCTCGTGCTGCTCGCCGCGGTCGCCCTGCTGCTCCTCGTCACCTGCGCCAACGTCGCGCATCTCCTGCTCGCCCGCGCCTCCACCCGCGGCCGCGAGCTGGCGGTGCGCGGCGCGCTCGGCGCCTCGCGGCGGCGGCTGGCCGTCCAGCTCGCCTGCGAGAGCGCGGTGCTGGCGCTCCTCGGCGGCGGCCTCGGGCTGGCCCTGGCGTCGCTCCTGGTGCGGCTCGGGACCGGCCGCGCGGCGACCCTGCTGCCGCGCGCCGACCGCGTGACGGTCGACCTGCCGGTGGTCGCCGTCGCCTTCGGCCTCACCCTGGCCACCGCGCTCTTCGTCGGGCTGCTGCCGGCGCTGCGGCTGAGCCGACGGAGCACGGCGGAGGCGCTGGTCTCGTCGGCCCGCTGGGCGACCGCGGGCGTTGGCCTGGCGCGCGGCCGCGGCCTCCTCGTCGCCGCCGAGGTCGCGGTGGCGATCGTGCTCGTCGCCGGCGCCGCGCTCGCCGCCCGCAGCTTCGCCGCGCTGGCCGCGGTCGACCCCGGCTTCGCGCCGCGGGCGACGCTGACCGCCTCCTTCCACCTGCCGCCGGCCCGCTACCCGGAGACCTCCGGCGTGCTCGCGTTCGAGCGCGAGCTCCTCGCCCGGGTGAGGGCGCTCCCCGGCGTCGAGTCCGCCGCGCTCGCCAGCAGCCTGCCGCTCCAGGGCTCGCGCTGGACGTCGGACTTCCGCGTGCGCGGCGTCGCCGAGCCGGGGATCGACTTCAACCGCCGGGTGATCAGCCCCGGGTACTTCGCGACGATGCGGGCGCCGCGGCTCCGCGGCCGCGCCTTCGACGCCGGCGACGACGAGCGCGGCCGCCCGGTGGTGATCGTCAACGAGCTCCTCGCCCGCCGCCACTTCGGCGACCGCGACCCGATCGGTGAGCTCCTCGCCTTCGGGCGCGAGGCCGACGAGGGCTCGGTGTGGCGCGAGATCGTCGGCGTCTCGGCCAACGAGAGGATCGACGGCCTGGCGGCGCCGGAGCGCATCGAGATCCTGGTGCCGCTCGGCCAGGAGACGCTCGACGGCTCGGGACCGATCCGCACTCACACGCTGGTCGCCCGCGCGGCCTCGGGAGACGCGGCGGCGCTCCTGCCCGAGGTCTCCAGGGTGCTCTCGGACCTCGATCCCGAGCTGCCGTTCGAGACGGTGGGGACGCTCGCCGACCTGGTCGCCGAGGCCTCGCTCCGCGAGCGCCTGTTGATGCAGGTCCTCGGCGCCTTCGCCGTCCTGGCGCTGGCGCTGGCGCTGGTCGGCCTCTACGGACTCGTCGCCTACTCGGTCGCCCAGGAGCGGCGCGAGATCGGCATCCGCCTCGCGCTCGGGGCGCCGCGCGCCGGCGTGGTGCGGGCGGTCCTCGGGCGCGGCATGGCGCTCGTCGGCCTCGGGCTCGCCGCCGGCCTGGCGCTCACCCTCGGGCTGGGGCGCCTGCTCGACTCGCTGCTCTACGGCGTCCGCGCCGACGACGCGGCGACGCTGGCCGCGGCGG
>DATABP010000655.1:0-3742 GCA_036259515.1 Thermoanaerobaculia bacterium
GCGCGAGCGCCGCTCCCGGCCAGGCGGCGAGCGCCTCGGCGAGCCGCTCGGCGGCCAGCCACAGGCGGGGGCCGCCCCCGTCCGCCGGGCCGAGCACCGTCGCCCGCCCCGCCGCCGCCAGCTCGTCGAGCCAGCTCGACCAGCCCTCCCGCTCGCCCTCCTCGGCGGTGAGGAAGCCGGAGACCACCAGCGCGTCGTGCAGCTCCTCGGCGGAGGTCGGCTCCGGCCGCGCCTCCTCGCGCACCCGGACGATCGCCCCGGCGTCGAGCGCGCCGAGGTCGGAGGCGGTGTCCGGGTCGAGCCAGCGGCGCGCCGCCACCGCCTGGGTGCGGCGCTCCTCGAGCGGCGCGTCGTCGAGGAAGGCGTAGGGGCGGGCGGAGAGCACCTCGAGCGCCAGGGGCGAGGGCTCGGTGAGGTCGCGGGCGACGCCGCGCACCCGGCCCGCCTCGAGGTCGGCGAGGAGCGCCTCCAGCCGGTCGACGTCCATCGCCTCGGTGAGGCAGTCGGCCAGCGTCTCGCGCACCAGCGGGTGGTCGGGCACCTCGCGGTCGCCCTGGATGGTCTCGAGGCAGGCGAGCTGATCGGGGAAGACGACGGCGACGAGGTCCTCGGCGTGGTGGCGCTGGAGCGCCGGCGGCAGGCGGCGGCCGCCCTGGTGGCGCGGCAGGGCGAGCGCGCGCGCCGCCGTCCACCGCCAGCGGACGCCGAACATCGGCGCGTCGAGGAGCGCCTGGACGAGGAGGTCGCGCGCCGTCGCCCGCGACAGGAACGAGAACACCGACTCGAGCGGGAAGCTGTGGGTCGGCCCCAGCGACAGCAGGATGGCGTCCTCGGTCGCCGCCGCCTGGAGCTCGAAGTTGAAGGTGCGGCAGAAGCGCTTGCGGAGCGCCAGCCCCCAGGCGCGGTTGAGCCGGCTGCCGAACGGCGAGTGGAGGACGAGGTGCATGTCGCCGGCCTCGTCGAAGGAGCGCTCGAGCACCAGCGTCTCGCGGGTGGGGAGGAGGCCGAGCGCGCAGTGGGCGGCGGCGAGGTAGTCGACGAGCTGGCGGCCGGCGGCGGGATCGACGCCCACCTCGTCGGCGAGCCAGGCGACCGCCGCCTCGCGCCCCTCCGCCGGCGCCGGCGCCGCCTCGACGCGGCGCGCGATCTCGCCCCGCAGGCGCGACACGGCGAGGGACAGCTCGTCCGTCCGCCCCGGCGCCTCGCCGAACCAGAAGGGGATCGACGGCGTCTCGCCGGCGGCGTCCTCCACCCGCACCCGCCCCTGCTCGATCTTGAGGATGCGCCACGAGGCGTTGCCGAGCTGGAAGACGTCGCCGGGCAGGCTCTCGACCGCGAAGTCCTCGTTGACGCTGCCGATCACGGTGCCGGCGGGCTCGAGGACGACCGGGAAGTCGGCGGTGTCGGGGATGGCGCCGCCCGAGGTCAGCGCCACGAGCCGCGCGCCGCGCCGGGCGCGCAGGCGGCCGTGGACGGCGTCGCGGTGGAGCCAGGCGCTCCGCCGCCCGCGCCGGGTGGCGAAGCCCTCGGCGAGCATGGCGACGACGGCGTCGAAGTCCGCGCGCGGCAGGCCGCGGTACGGCCAGGCGCGGCGGCAGCCGGCGTAGAGCTCGTCCTCGCCGCGCTCGCCGGCGGCGGCCACCGCGGCGACCACCTGCTGCGCCAGCACGTCGAGCGGCGCCGGCGGCACGGTCAGCCGGTCGAGCTCGCCGCGACGGACGGCGTCGAGGAGCGCCGCGCACTCGACGAGCTCGTCGCGCGAGAGCGGGAAGACCCGCCCCTTCGAGACGCCGCCCAGCTGGTGGCCGGCGCGGCCGACGCGCTGGAGGAGGGTGGCGATCGAGCGCGTCGAGCCGAGCTGGCAGACGAGGTCGACGCTGCCGACGTCGATCCCCAGCTCGAGCGAGGCGGTGGCGACCAGCGCCTGGAGCTCGCCGGCCTTGAGCCGGCGCTCGGCGTCGAGCCGGTGCTCGCGGGCGAGGCTGCCGTGGTGCGCCGCCACCCTCTCCTCGCCCAGCCGCTCGGCGAGGTGGCGGGTCACCCGCTCGGCCACGCGGCGGGTGTTGACGAAGACGATCGTCGTCCGGTGCGCCGCGATCAGCTCGGCGAGGCGGTCGTAGACCTCGCCCCACACCTCGTTCGACATCACCGCCTCGAGCGGCGAGGCCGGCAGCTCGACGCCGAGGTCGAGCCGCCGCCGGTGGCCGACGTCGACCACCTCGCAGGGGTGCGCCCGCCCGTCCTCGCCGGCGCCGACCAGGAAGGCGGCGACCTCCTCGACCGGCCGCACCGTCGCCGAGAGCCCCACCCGCACCAGCTCGCCGCCGCCGGCACGGGCGAGCTCCGCCAGCCGCTCGAGCGACAGCGCCAGGTGCGAGCCGCGCTTGTTGCCGGCGACGGCGTGGACCTCGTCGACGATCACCGTGCGCGCGGTGGCGAGCAGCCGCTGTCCGCCCTCGCTGCCGAGGAGCACGTAGAGCGACTCCGGGGTGGTGACGAAGAGGTGCGGCGGCCGGCGGGTGGCGCGGGCGCGCTCGGCGGAGGGCGTGTCGCCGGTGCGCACCGCCTTGCGGATGCCCGACGGCGGCAGCCCGGCGGCGGCGAGCCGCGCCTCGATGCCGGCCAGCGGCAGGTCGAGGTTGGCATGGATGTCGTTCGAGAGCGCCTTGAGCGGCGAGACGTAGACCACCCGGCACTCGTCCGGCAGCCCTCCGGGCGTGGCGAGCGCCTCGCGCACCAGCGCGTCGAGGGCGGCGAGGAAGGCGGCGAGCGTCTTGCCCGAGCCGGTGGGGGCGGCGACCAGCGTGTGGCGGCGGGCGCCGATCGCGCGCCAGGCGCGCTCCTGGGCGGCGGTCGGCGCGCCGAGCTCCTCGCGGAACCAGGAGGCGACGGCGGGGTGGAAGGCGTCGAGGCTCATCGGAGGGGCGCGTCGGGAGGCGTATCGGATCGCAACCCGCCGCACCCCCGCTTCATTTCCGCTCCCGGCCGGCATCCTTCCCGGCGCCGTCGCCGTCCCCCGCGCAGCCGCGGCAGACACTGGAGATCTGCAGCGTGTGGACCGTCGGCTCGAAGCCGTGGGCGCGGCAGATCTCGGCCTGGAGGGCCTCGATGCCCGGGCTCACGAACTCCGCCACCCGGCCGCAGACGGTGCACACCAGGTGGTCGTGGCGCTGGCCGCGGTGGACGTGCTCGTAGAGGAAGCGGTTGCGCCCCAGCCGCTGCTTGTGGACCAGGCCGCAGTCGACCAGGAGGTCGAGATTGCGGTAGACGGTGGCGCGTGAGATCTTCGCCCCGCTCCGGCGCAGGCCGGCGAGCAGCTCCTCGGCGTCGATGTGGCCGTGGTGGGCGAAGATCTCCTCGAACAGCGCCATCCGCTCGCGGGTGACGCGGGCGCCCTGGGCGTGGAGGAAGTCGAGGAACTGCTGGCGCTCGGTCTGGTGGAGCATGGTGGGAGGTGGTGAGACCGTCGTCTCAACTGGGATTGTGCGACCGGCGGCGCCGGGTGTCAAGCGGCCGTTCCGCCGCCGGCGCTCCCGGGAACGGAACCTGCACCGCGGCGGTTTCGAAGGGAACGACGCCCCACTCCAGGCAGCGGCCGGAGCCGACGCCGGGGCGAGAGAGCCGAGAACGTGACGACCATGTACCCGCCGCGCCCCGAAGACGCCCGACTCGCCGAGCTCGAGCTCCAGCTCCCGCCGCCGCCGGCGGCGGGAGCCGTGCCCGCCGCCCGGCCGCCCCCGCC
>DATABP010000656.1:0-7959 GCA_036259515.1 Thermoanaerobaculia bacterium
ATCGACGCCGAGCCGGGCACCGCCGAGGCCCCCCAGCAGCCGGGGCTCGAGCGCCGGCCGCCGGAGACGATCGAGGAGCAGGGTCCGGAGGGCACCGCCGTCGAGCCCGACGCCGAGCCCGCCGCCGCCGGCGAGGAGGCCGCTCCCGTCGAGCCGGAAGGCGAGCCGACCAGCTCTGCGCCGGACGACCGCCCCGCCTTCCAGTTCCCGGTGCCCGAGGAGGAGGGCGGCGGCACGATCACCGGCCGAGCCGAGGAGCTCGAGCTGGTGCGCGAGGACTACGCGGCGGCGATCGGCCGGGTGGAGATCCAGTACCAGGACGTCGAGGTCTCCGCCGACCGCCTCGAGCTCGACATCGCCGACAACGTGGTCAACGCCTTCGGCAACGTGGTCATCGACCAGGGGCCGCGGCGGATCACCGCCGCCCAGGCGATCTACGACCTCGACACCAAGACCGGCGAGTTCCTGGAGGCCAACGCCTTCGTGGCGCCGGACTACTACTTCAGCGGTCGGCTGGTCGAGAAGATCGCCGAGGACGTCTACACCGTCGAGGACGGCGTCTTCACCTCCTGCGAGGGCGAGTCGCCGGCGTGGAGCTTCCGGCTGGCGCGGGCGCGCGTCGAGGCCGAGGGCTACGCCTACGTGCGCCACGCCTCGATGCGGGTCAAGGAGGTGCCGGTCCTCTACACGCCCTACATCGTGTGGCCCGCGAAGAGCGAGCGCACCTCGGGCTTCCTGATCCCCGAGATCGGCTACTCGGAGCGCCGCGGCGCCGAGCTCGGCCTCGCCTGGTTCCAGACCCTCGGCCGGAGCTACGACACCACCTTCCACGTCGACACCTACAGCGAGGGCTACCTCGGCCTCGGCAACGAGCTGCGCTACCGGCCGAGCGAGGGCACCCAGGGCTCGTTGATCGGCTACGTGGTGCGCGACCCCGAGGGCGAGGCGCAGCCGGGGCTCTCCGAGTGGCGCTGGAAGGTCGACTGGCTGCACGACACCACCGACCTCCCCTTCGGCCTCCGCGGCTTCATCTCCTACCACGACTTCTCGGACTTCGACTTCTTCCGCGACTTCGAGCGCGACTTCGACCGCAACACCATCCGCTCGCTCGAGAGCCGCGGCTTCCTCTCCGGCAACTGGGGACCGCACTCGCTGAACGTCCTGGTGCTCGACCAGGAGACCTTCTTCGGCCCGGCGGTGGGCGGCAACCCGGAGCGCACGATCAGCCAGACCAAGCTGCCGGAGATCGAGTACCGGCTGCGCCCGACGCGGGTCGCCGGGCTGCCGGTGTACGTCGAGGCGCTGTCGTCGCTCTCCTACCTGTCGCTCGACCGCCAGCGCAACTACAACGACAGCTACGGCCGCTTCGACCTCTTCCCGCAGGTGACGGTGCCGCTGTCGCCGGTGCCCTGGCTGTCGGCCGAGGTCTCGGGCGGCGGCCGCTTCACCTTCTACTCGAACAGCATCCTGTCCGACGCCGAGCTGGCGGCGCTCCCCGACGAGGTGCGCCTCGACCCCAGCTTCTCCCGCTTCCGCGGCGAGACGCTGACCCGCGCCGTGCCGTTCGCCGGCGCCGAGATCATCGGGCCGTCCTTCTCGCGCATCTTCGACGCCGAGGTGGGCGGCTTCGCGCGCTTCAAGCACGTCATCGAGCCGCGGCTGACGATGAGCTGGCTCGGCGACTTCGAGGAGGCGGCGAACGTGCCGAACTTCGACGAGGTCGACAACCTCCGCCGCACCGTCTCCGGCTTCGGCCTCGGCTCGACGCAGAGCGCCCGCTGGTCGCTGGTCAACCGCCTGCTCGCCAAGCCGGGCGGCGAGGAGGGCGGCAGCGCGCGCGAGATCCTCTCCTTCGAGGTCGGCCAGGAGGTGTCGTTCGACGAGGACCAGCCGCTCCAGGTGTCGCGGCTGGGGGACGACGCGCAGGAGGGGCCGCTCCAGGCGCTCCTCCGCTTCGCGCCGTCGCTGGGCACCAACGTCAAGCTCCAGGCCGACTACAGCGGCTTCTTCTCGAACCTGGTGTCGACCTCGCTCTCCGGCTCGCACACCTTCGGGCGCGGCGCCGCGGCGGCCTCCTGGTTCACCCGCTGGGACCCGGAGACCGGCGAGTCGCGCGCCGACCAGGTGCGGCTCTTCGCCGGCTACGACCTCTTGCCCCGCCGGCTGCGCCTCGACGCCCACGTCAACTACGATCTCGAGCTCAGCCTCCTCCAGCAGCAGGGGTACGTGCTGAGCTGGACCTCCCAGTGCTACGCGGTGCGCCTCGAGATGCGCGACTTCCGCGCCGGCGACCGCCGCGACACCGAGTTCTTCTTCACCCTCTCGCTGAAGAACGTGGGCACCTTCCTGCCGCTGACCGCGCGCTCGACGACGATGCTGCCGTGACGACGATGAAGGGACTGATCCTCTCCGGGGGCAAGGGCACCCGCCTGCGCCCGCTGACCTACACCTCGGCCAAGCAGCTCGTGCCGGTGGCGAACAAGCCGGTGCTCTTCTACGGCATCGAGTCGATCGTCGAGGCGGGCATCCGCGACGTCGCGATCATCGTCGGCGAGACCGGCGCCGAGATCCGCGCCGCGGTCGGCGACGGCGAGCGCTTCGGCGCGCGCATCACCTACATCGAGCAGGACGCCCCGCGCGGCCTGGCGCACGCGGTGATGATCGCCGAGGAGTTCATGGCCGGCGACCCGTTCGTGATGTACCTCGGCGACAACCTGATCGCCGGCGGCATCACCTCGCTGGTCGACGAGTTCCGCGACCTCGGTTGCAACGCCGAGATCCTGCTCGCCGAGGTGCCCAACCCGCAGCAGTTCGGGGTCGCCGAGCTGGCCGAGAACGGCAAGGTCCGCCGCCTGGTCGAGAAGCCGCCCGAGCCGCGCTCGAACCTGGCGCTGGTCGGCGTCTACATGTTCGACCACCACGTCTTCGAGTCGGTGCACCGCATCCGCCCCTCGGCGCGCGGCGAGCTGGAGATCACCGACGCCATCCAGGACATGGTCGAGTGCGGCCTCGACGTCCACCCGCACGTGGTGCGCGGCTGGTGGAAGGACACCGGCAAGCTCGAGGACATGCTGGAGGCCAACCGCATCGTGCTCGAGACGATGGCGACGAAGCGGCGCGGCGACTTCCCCGACGGCTCGCGCGTCGAGGGCCGGGTCGAGCTCGGCGAAGGGGTGACCATCGTCGACTCGCTGATCCGCGGCCCGGTGGTGATCGGCGACGGGGTGCGGATCGAGCACGCCTTCGTCGGCCCCTACACGGCGATCGGCGACGGCTGCACCATCGTGCGCTGCGAGATCGAGAACTCGATCGTCATGGAGGGGAGCGAGCTGCGCGACGTGCCGATGCGGGTGGACGGCTCGCTCCTCGGCAGGAACGTGCGCATCGTCAAGACCGACTTCAAGCCGCGCGCCTACCGCTTCATGCTCGGCGACAACTCCGAGGTGGGGATCACCTGATGGCGACCGGGGGGCTCCGCCCGTGCGGACGCTGATCTTCGGCGGCACCGGGATGCTCGGCCGCGCCGTGGTCGCCGAGGCGCGGCGGCGCGGGTCGGCGGCGCTGGCGCTGTCGCACGCCCAGGCCGACGTCACCGACGGCGAGCGGGTGCGCTACTGGGCGGAGACCTTCCGCCCCGAGCTGGTGGTCAACTGCGCGGCGTACACCAAGGTCGACGACTGCGAGACGAACGAGGCGCACGCCACGGCGGTCAACGGCGACGCCGTCGGCCACCTCGCCCGCGCGGCGGCCGCGGTCGGCGCGCGGCTGGTCCAGGTGTCGACCGACTACGTCTTCGACGGCCGCGCCGAGGCGCCGTACCCGGAGGACGCGCCGACCGCGCCGCTCTCCGCCTACGGGTGCTCGAAGCTCGCCGGCGAGCGGGCGGCGCTCGACGGCGACGGCGCCGAGCGCAACCTGGTGGTGCGCACGAGCTGGCTCTTCGGCCCGGGCGGCTGGAGCTTCGTCGAGGCGATCGTGCGCCAGATCGAGGGCGGCAAGCGCGAGCTCCGCGTCGTCGCCGACCAGACCGGCTGCCCCACCTACACGCCGTACCTGGCGCGGGCGATCTGCGACCTCGCCGCCGCCGGCGCCGCCGGGACCGTCCACTACCGGAACCGCGAGCCCACCACCTGGCACGGCTTCGCGCGCGAGATCGCCCACCTCGTCGACTGCGCCGTCGAGGTCGTGCCGGTGACCACCGCCGACTTCCCGCGCCCGGCCCCGCGTCCCGCCTTCTCCGTCCTCGACGTCCACCGCTACGAACGGACCGTCGGCCGCCGCGTCGAGCCCTGGGGGCTCGGCCTGGTCGAGGTCCTCGCCCATCTGCAACGAAAGAGCAGGAGAGCATGAGGGTCCTGATCACCGGCATCACCGGCTTCGCCGGCTCCCACCTCGCCGAGTACCTGATCGCCGAGCACCCGGAGGTGGAGATCCACGGCACCTACCGCTGGCGCAGCCGGCGCGAGAACATCGAGCACATGGGGTCGCGGGTGCGGCTCACCGAGGCCGACCTGCGCGACTACTCGTCGATCCACCACCTGCTCGACGAGGTGCGTCCGGACGCCGTCTTCCACCTCGCGGCGCAGAGCTTCGTGCCGTCGTCGTGGCGGGCGCCGGCCGAGACGCTGACCACCAACATCACCGGCCAGACCTACCTCTTCGAGGCGGTGCGCTCGCTGGGGCTCGACCCGACCATCCAGATCGCCTGCTCGTCCGAGGAGTACGGCCTCGTCCACCCCGACGAGACGCCGATCAAGGAGACCAACCCGCTGCGCCCGCTGTCGCCCTACGCGGTCTCGAAGCTGGGCCAGGACTTCCTCGGCTACCAGTACTTCCAGAGCTACGGCCTGAAGGTGGTGCGCACCCGCGGCTTCAACCACACCGGGCCGCGCCGCGGCGACGTCTTCGTCACCTCGAACTTCGCCAAGCAGGTGGCGACCATCGAGGCCGGGCTGGCGCCGCCGGTGATCCGCGTCGGCAACCTCGACGCCATCCGCGACTTCACCGACGTGCGGGACATGGTGCGCGCCTACTGGCTGGCGGTCGAGCGCGGCCGGCCGGGCGAGGTCTACAACATCGCCACCGGCGAGGGGCATAGGATCCGCGACGTGCTCGAGCGGCTGATCGAGCTCGCCGGCGTCGACGTGACGATCGAGACCGACCCCGAGCGGCTGCGGCCGTCGGACGTCGAGATCCTGATCGGCGACTCGTCGAAGTTCCGCGCCGACACCGGGTGGGAGCCGCGCATCCCGTTCGAGCAGACGCTCCAGGACGTGCTCGACTACTGGCGCGGCCGGGTCGCCGCGTCGGCCCGCTGACCGAGGAGGCCCGCGCCCGGGCGCCCATGCACCTCTTCCTCACCGGCATCACCGGATTCGTCGGCGGCCGCCTGGCGCGCGAGCAGGCGGCGCGCGGCGAGCGGGCGAGCGGCGTCCATCTCAACGGCCCGCCGCCCCTGCCGGGGATCGACGCCTGGGAGGTCGACCTCGCCGACCGCGACGGCCTCGCCCGCGCCCTCGACCGCGCGGCGCCGGACGCGGTGGTCCACCTCGGCGGGCTGTCCCACGTCGGGGCGTCGTGGAAGCGGCCGGCGGACTACTTCCGGGTCAACGTGCTGGGCACCGAGAACCTGCTCGCTGCGGCGGCGGCGCGGCGGCTGCCGGTCGTCTTCGCCTCGTCGGCCGAGGTCTACGGCGCGGTCGACGCGGCCGAGCAGCCGATCGCCGAGGAGCGCACGCCGGCGCCGGCCAGCCCCTACGCGCTGACCAAGGCGGCGGCGGAACGGCTGGCGCTCGCCGCCGGCGCCGTCGTCGTCCGCTCGTTCAACCTGATCGGCACCGGCCAGGCGGAGCACTTCGCGCTGCCCAGCTTCGCCCGCCAGCTCGCCCGGGTGGCGCGCGGCTAGGCGCCGCCGGTGCTCCGGGTCGGCAACCTCGCCGCCGAGCGCGACTTCGTCCACGTGCTCGACGGCGCCGCCGCCTACCGCCTGCTCGCCGAGCGCGGCGCGCCCGGCACCGTCTACAACCTCGCCTCGGGGACGGCGACCTCGATCCGCGGCGCGCTCGACCGGCTGATGGCGGTCGCCGGCGTCCGTGCCGAGGTCGAGGTCGACCCCGAGCGGGTGCGGCCGATCGACGTGCCGCTCCTCGCCGGCGACGCCCGGCGGCTCGAGGCGCTCGGCTGGCGCCGCCGCTTCGGCCTCGACGACGGCCTCGCCGAGCTGTGGCGGGAGGCGTGGGCCGAGGGCGAGGCGCCGGCCGCGGCGCGGGAGGCGGCGGGATGAGGGTGCTGGTCACCGGCGCCACCGGCTTCCTCGGCCGCCGGCTGGTCGAGCGGCTGGCGCCGCGCCACGAGCTCAAGCTCCTGGTGCGGCCGACCGCCGACCGCGCCGGGCTGCCGGAGTCGGCGGCGATCGTCGAGGGCGACGTCACCGACCGCGAGAGCCTGGCGCGCGCCGCCGACGGCTGCGGCGCCATCGTGCACGCCGCGGCGCTGGTCAAGATCCTCGCCCCGGCGGCGGAGTTCGACCTCGTCAACCTCGCCCCCCTGGACCACCTGATCGACATCGCGCCGCACAAGGACAAGATCGTCTACGTGTCGAGCTTCATCGCGCTCGGGCCGACCGAGCGCCTCCCCGGCGGCACCGCCGACGAGTCGACCGAGCCGGTCGGTCCTCACGGGCCGAAGCGGCGCTGGATCAACCACTACGAGCGCACCAAGACGATCGCCGACCGCCGCGCCCGCGAGGCGATCGCCGCCGGCGCCCCGCTCGCCGTCGTCTACCCGGGAGTGATCTACGGCCCGGGCTCGCTCACCGAGGGCAACATCGTCGTCCGCCACCTCCTCGACCTGGCGCGCGGGCGGCTGCCGGGCCTCCTCGGCAAGCCGCACCGGCGCTGGTGCTACGTCTTCGTCGAGGACGTGGCCGAGGGCATCCGCCGGGTGCTCGAGGACGCGCCGGCCGGCTCGCGCTACTGCCTGGGCGGCGAGAACGTCACCCTCGCCCGCTTCTACGAGCTGGTCGGCGAGGTGGGCGGCATCGGCGTGCCGAAGCGGCGCATCCCCGACCGGGTGGCGCGGATCGGCGGGCTCGTCGCCCGCGAGCTGGCGCGGGTCACCCGCTCGACGCCGACCTTGACCCCGGACCTGGTCGAGATCTACCGCCACGACTGGGCGCTCTCCTCCGCCAAGGCGGAGCGGGAGCTCGGCTACTCGCCGCGGCCGCTCCGCTCCGGGCTCGAGGAGACGGTCGCCTGGCTGCGCCGGGAGGCGGCGTGGTGAGCGACCCGGCGGGCGCGCGGGCGGGCGTCCGGACGGAGGCGGCTCCCGCCGTGCCGCCGCCGGCGGGGCGGCTCTCCGCCGGCGAGCTGGCGCGCAAGACCGTCCACATGGCGGTGGGCCTCCTCGCCTTCACCCTCGCCTGGCTGGGGCCGGCGTGGGGGGCGCTGGTCGCCGCGCTGGCGGTGGTCTTCAACCTCGCCGTGCTGCCGCGGCTGGGCGGCCGGCGCCTCTACCGCTCGGCGGAGCTCCAGGCGGGGCGCTCGGCGGGGATCGTCCTCTACCCGGTGACCGTGCTGCTCCTGATCGCCGTCTTCCACCGGCGGCTCGAGGTGGCGGCGGCGGTGTGGGGGATCCTCGCCTTCGGCGACGGGATGGCCTCGATCGTCGGCATGACGCTCGGGCGGCGGAAGCTGCCGTGGAACCCGGGGAAGAGCTGGGCCGGCAGCCTCGCCTACCTGCTCTTCGGCACCGCCGGCGCCTGGGCCTTGCTCGTCTGGACGGCGCCGGAGCGCTACGAGCCGGGCTTCGCGCTCGCCGCGGCGGCGGCGGCGGCGCTGGTGGCGGCGGCGCTCGAGTCGCTGCCGCAGGGGCTCGACGACAACCTCGGCGTGCCGCTCGTCGCCGGCGTGTTCCTCCTCTGCGTGCTGTGGAGCGACGGCGGCTGGGGGGTGGTCGGCG
>DATABP010000657.1:0-6464 GCA_036259515.1 Thermoanaerobaculia bacterium
GCGGGCGGCGGCGCGGCGAGCCACGCCGTCGACCCGGCGACCGCGCTCCTCCTCGGCGGCTGCGTCGACACCGAGCCCGACGGGCAGCCGGACCCCGCCGCCGCCGGCGACGACGCGGGCGTCGGCGCCAGCCGCGTCGGCCACTGCCTCGACGACGAGGACGGCGTCGCCTTCGGCTCGGTGCCCACCGCCTGCCAGACGGCGCAGGTGACGGTCACCGCCGGCGCCGCCGGTCTGCTCGACGCCTGGATCGACTTCAGCCTCGACGGCGACTTCGACGACGCCGGCGAGCGGGTCTTCGCCGGAGCGGCGCTCGCCGCCGGCATCAACCCGCTGAGCTTCCCGGTGCCGTGCACCGCGGTCGAGGGCACGACCTTCGCGCGCTTCCGCCTGTCGTCGGCGGGCGGGCTCGGCCCGGCCGGGGCGGCCGCCGACGGCGAGGTGGAGGACCACGCGGTCAACGTCGGCGCCGTCGACTTCGGCGACGCGCCGGACGTCTACGGCACATCGCTCGGGAACGGCGGCGCGAACCACCGCGTGGTCGCCGGCTTCTCGCTCGGCGCCACCGTCGACAGCGAGCCCGCCGGGCAGCCGAGCGCGGACGCCACCGGCGACGGCGCCGACGAGGACGGCGTGGCGCTCCCCGCCGCGCTCACCGCCTGCTCGGCGGCGGACCTGCCGGTCGCGCTGACCAACACCGCCGGGGTGGCCACGCCGCGCCTCGACGCCTGGATCGACTGGGACGGCGACGGCGCCTTCGACGACCCGCGCGACCGCGTGGCGACCGGCCTCGCGCTCGCCGCCGGCGCCAACGCGCTGCCGGTGAACGTGCCCTGCGACGCCGGGTCGACGCCGACCTTCGCGCGCTTCCGGCTGAGCTCGACGGGCGTCGCCGGCCCCGGCGGCGCCGCGGGCGACGGCGAGGTCGAGGACTTCGCGCTGGTCGTCCTCGGCCTCGACTTCGGCGACGCTGCGGACCCCACTTACCCGACGCTCCTCGCCAGCAACGGCGCCCGCCACGCGGTGCTGCCGGCGGGCAACCCCACGCTCGGCGCCTTCGTCGACACCGAGGGGAACGGGCAGCCGAGCGCGGCGCTCTCCGGCGACGACCTCGCCGGCGTCGCCGACGACGAGGACGGGGTGACCTTCCCGGCCACCCTCGTCCCCGGCACCACCGGCACCGTCCGCCTGACCGGCGGCGCCGCCGGCGGTACCGTCTCCTGCTGGATCGACTTCGAGCGCGACGGCGACTGGTCCGGGGCCGGCGAGCAGGTGGTCGCCGACCTCGCGCTCGGCGCCGGCGCGGCGGTCGGCGCCGACTTCGCGGTGCCGGTGGGCTCGCCGGAGGGGGCGGCGGCGGCCCGCTGCCGGATCTCCTCGCAGGCGGGGCTCGGCGTCGCCGGCGCCGCTCCGGACGGCGAGGTCGAGGACCACGCCGCGCCGGTGGGCGTCGAGCAGCCGGCGATCGGCCTCGCCAAGCGGCTGGTCGCCGCCGAGCGCGAGCCGGGAGGCGGTCAGGTCTTCCGGGTGACCTTCGAGCTGCGGCTCGAGAACCGCGGCAACGTGCCGCTCTCCGGCGTCGACGCGACGGCGGCCTTCTCGTCGGTGTTCACCCCGCCGGCGAGCTGGGCGCTCGTCTCGCTGACCAGCACCGAGCTGGTCGTCAACCCCGCCTTCGACGGCGAGGCCGACGTCGACCTCCTCGCCGCCGGCAACACCCTGGATCCCGGCGCCGTGGCCTTCGTCCAGGTGGTGCTGCAGGTCGACCCGGCGGGCGAGCCGGGGCCGTACCTCTGCTCCAGCGTCGCCCGCGGCACCAGCGCGGCCGGCACGATGGTCAGCGACGTATCCCAGGACGGGGCGCTCGCCGACGCCGACGGCGACGGCGACGCCGGGGACGACGACGCGCCGACGCCGGTGCGGCTGGCGGTCTCGGTGATCGAGGTGCCGACGCTGTCGAACGTCGCGCTGGCGCTCCTCGCGGCGCTCCTGGCGGCGGCCGGCCTCCGGCGGGCGCGGCGGCCTACCAGCCCGGCGCGATGACGAAGCCGAACTGCCAGTCGGTGTCCGGCCGCTGGAACGGCTTGGCGTAGTAGAGTTCGAGCGGCAGATAGCCGCCGAGGACGATGCGGGCCGCGACGCCGGCGGAGAACACCGGCACGCGGTCGGTCGTCTCGCGGTCGAAGCGCACGTCCGGGGACTCGTCCTCGGTCCAGGCGGTGCCGGCGTCGGCGAAGAGCACGAGATCGGTGGGCAGGAACGGCAGCTCGAAGAGGCCGTACTCCTCGACCCCGAAGAGCGGCACCCGGAATTCGAGGTTGACGACCGCCACCCGGCTCCCGGTCAGCCGGTCGAACTCCGGGCAGGCGTTCGAGCCCGGCGGCGCGGTGCACTCGGTGGCGTCGAAGTCGCCGAGCGCGTAGCCGCGCACCAGCGTCTCGCGGCCGAGGTAGATCGGGCCGAGGAGGTCGTTCTCGGCGTCGGTGCCGTAGCGGCCGAAGTGGAGGCCGCGGACGGCGAAGGTCCACGGGCGGTTGAAGAAGTAGCGGCGGTAGTCGGCGAGGCCGGTCTGGTAGTCGAGGTCGCCGCCGAACGCCTCGACCTCGAAGCGGAAGCGCTCGCCGCGCACCGGCGCCGAGAAGCCGAAGAACGAGCTGTCGCCGACGTAGGCGAGGCTGCCGCTGTAGAGCTCGAGGTCGGGCAGGGAGCCGAGCTCGGTGGTCCGCGAGTCGAGCACCTGGTTGCCGACGACGATCACCTCCTCGATCTCGGTGTCGAACGAGAGGAGCGTCGCGCCGGCGCGCGTCTCGAAGCGGCGGGTGGTCGACAGCGGGTACTGGCCGATGGCGTAGAGCTCGTCGACCAGGATCTCCTCGCGGAGCTGGCGCACCACGTCGGCGACGACGATCTCGTCGCCCACCTGCACCGGCTCGCGGCTGACCGAGGTGCGCGCCGAGATCACCGGGATGTGGCTCGCCTCGCCGCCCCACACGAAGCGGTCGGTCTGGTTGAGGTAGGCGACCTGGGCGCCGAACGAGCTGCCGAAGTCGTCGCTGCCGGCGCCGCCCTGGAGGGTGGCGCCGATCAGGTGCCGGTTGAGGATGTCGCTCCAGTAGGCCGACACCGTGCCGCCGACGCCGTAGCCGAACTCCGAGGCGCCGATCCCCAGGGTGGGCGGCCCGACGTAGGTGAGGCCGAAGTCGGGGTCGTAGCCCTCGCGCGGGAAGTCGACCGCCGGCGACGGCAGCCCGGCCTCCGGGCGGTCGAGGTAGCGGGCGACGGTGGTCTCGGTCGGCTCGGCGGGAGTGCCGGAGACCGGCGGCAGGATGCCGGCGGCGGACTCGGCGGGGGGTTCGCCGGCGGCGGCGGTCTCCGCCGCCACCGCGCGCGGGTCGAGGCCGTAGACCTCGTACTCGCCGTCGTCGCGCACCGAGTAGAGGAGGCGGCCGGTGCGCCGGGCGACGCTCATCGAGGGCGAGACGTCGGTGATGCCGCTGACCCCGGTGGCGAGCCGGGTCAGCCGCCGCACGCCGCGGTCGCCGAGCGACAGCGCGAAGAGGTCGCTCACCCCCTCGACGTCGGAGATGAAGTAGAGCTCGCTCCCGTCCGGCGACCACGCCGGGTCGATGTGCTTGGCGCCGGGGAACGGGGTGACGATCTCGACGTCGCCGCTCCCGAGGTCGTAGAGCGCCAGCCGCAGCGGGTGGAAGGAGAGCTCGCCGAGGTCGGTGCCCGGCCCCTGGTCGGTGACGAAGGCGATCCGCCGCCCGTCGGGCGAGAACTGCGGCTGGAGCTGGGCGTAGAGGTCGTCGGTGAGCTGGCGCACGTCGCCGCTCCCGAGGTCGAGCAGGTAGAGGTCGGTGATGCCGTGGCGCGAGCCGGAGAAGGCGAGCGTGCGGCCGTCGGGCGAGTAGGCGGGGTTGGCGATGGCGCCGACGTCCGGGCGGTAGCGCTCGACGACGTTCCGCGACTCGACGTCGACGACGGCGATCGCGTGGTCCCCCTCCTCGAAGACGACGAAGGCGAAGCGCTCGCCGTCGGGCGACCAGGCGCCGGCGGAGTCGAGGAAGCGGATGGAGTCGAAGTGCGGGTTGGCGGACGACCGCACCAGCCGGCGGAGCACCTCGCCGGTCTCGGCGTCGGCGAGGAAGAGGTCGACGCTGAACAGGTCGCGGGTGGAGAGGAAGGCGACGCGGCGGCCGTCCGGCGAGATCGCCGGCGCCACGTTGAGGTCGCCGCCGGTGCGCTCGCTCGACAGCACCAGCTCGGAGACCTCCTCCGGCCGCTGGCGGGCGGCGATCACCGGCTGGTAGGTGTCGCGCAGCGCGGCGTGCCAGTCGGCGAAGAGCTGCTCGGCGGGGAGGCCGAGGGTCTCCTCGATCGCCCGCTCCGGGCCGAGCACCAGCGCGTTGCCGAAGAGGAGCGACGCCGTCTGGTCGCCCCAGCGGCCGCCGACGTAGGCCCAGAACGCCTGGCCGTACTGGTAGGGGTTGAAGCGCCCGCCGCGGTTCATCTCGGAGAGCGTCGGCAGGTCGTCGTGGAGCACCGAGTCGCGCATCCACAGCGCCGTGTGCGGGTCCTCGCGCCCGACCGAGAAATACTCGGCGAGGCCCTCGATCATCCACAGCGGCACCTGGCCGAGGGCGACGTTGGTGCGCCGGGTGGTGGCCAGCGCGGCGACGATGTCGAACTGGAAGACGTGGACGAGCTCGTGGCCGAGCACGTGGTCGGTCTCGGCCATCACCCCGGTCAGCGGCATCGCCACGCGGTTGCGCAGCGGCTCGGTGAAGCCGCCGGTGCCCTCGCCGATCTGACCCAGGGTGACGGTGGTCTGCCGGAAGTCGGGCTGGTCGGCGTAGAAGATGATCGGCTTGCGCTCGGTCAGCCGGTGGTCGAAGGCGGCGGCCAGCCGCTCGTACCAGCGCTCCGACATCCGCCCCAGCTCCTCGATCGCCGGGTGCTCGGCGGGGTAGTAGTAGACGTCGAAGTGCTCGGTGCGGAGCACCTGGAACTCCATCTCCTCCCACAGCACCTTGTTGCGGCCGAAGTACTGGGCCTGCGCGGCGGGCGCCGCGGCGAGGGCGACGGCGGCGGCGGCGAGGAGGCCGGCCGATCGCCGGAGGGAGGCGCGGCGGGCGAAGGGGGGGGACGGGCGGCCGGGCGCGGAGCGCCGGGCCGGGCGGCGGAGGGTCGACTTCGGATGCATGCGAGCTCCCCGGGAACGATTCACGATCGTCCCGGGGGCCGATGCAAGACGATTGCCGCGCGGCGGCGGGGCCTACCGCTCCTTGTGCCGCCCGCGGAGGCGCGCGAAGGCGGCGGCCATCGCGGTCGGGGACTCCTTGACCCGCTCCTTCTCGCGGCGCCGGAAGTCCTGGAGGTCGTTCTTCGACGCCTCGACGCGGGCGCCCTCGCGGCCGAGCGAGATGCGCTTCCGGCGCGCGTCGATGGACAGCACCTGCACCCGCACCTGCTGGCCGGGGGAGAAGGCGCGGGCGGCGTTGCTGCCGCGCGGCAGGCCGGTCTGGCTGTTGGGGAGGAGGCCGGTGATCCCCGGCCCGAGGGTGATGAAGACGCCGAACGGAGCGACCGACTCGACCGTCCCCTCGACCGACTCGCCCTCCGGGAAGCGGCGCCCGATCTCCTTCCACGGGTCGTCGGTCGGCACCTCGCGCAGCGACAGGCTCACCCGCTGCCGCTTGGCGTCGACCTCGCGCACCCAGCCCTCGACCGGCTGGCCGGGCTGGAATGCCTCGTCGTCCATCGTCTTGCCCGGCGGGAGCTGCGAGACGTGGAGCAGGCCCTCGACCTCCGGCTCGAGCTCGACGAAGAGGCCGAAGTCGGTCTTCCGCAGCACCTTGCCGCTGAAGCGGTCGCCGCGGGTGAAGCGCTCGCCGGCGGCGCGCCAGGGGTCGGGCTCGAGGTCCTTCATCGACAGCGAGATGCGCTCGCCGCCCTGCTCGACCTTGATCACCTTGACCTCGACCTCCTGGCCGAGCTGGAGGGCGTCCTTGGGGTGCTGCACGCGGCCGCGCGAGATCTCCGACACGTGGACCAGCCCCTCGACGCCGCCGAGGTCGACGAAGGCGCCGAAGTCGGGCAGCGAGGTCACCCGCCCGCGCACCGTCGAGCCGGGGGTGAGCTTCGCCAGCACCTCCTGGCGCTGCTCGCCGAGCACCGCGGCGCGCGACAGCACCACCCGGCGCCCCTTCTTCTGGTACTTGATGACCTTGAACGGGAAGGTCTTCTCGACGTAGGAGGCGGGGCTCTTCGGGCGCCCGACCTCCATCTCGGACGACGGACAGAAGGCGGTCACCGAGCCGACCACGACGTGGAAGCCGCCGCGGTTCCAGCCGATCACCCGGCCCTCGACCGGCGTGCCCTTCTCGCGCGCCTCGCGGAGGGCGGCGAGCTCGGGGGACTCCGGCTCCTCGGGGGCGGCGGCGGCCTCGGGCGCGGCGGCG
>DATABP010000658.1:0-3619 GCA_036259515.1 Thermoanaerobaculia bacterium
GGGAGGGCGAGCGAGCGGCCGGCGAGCCGCAGCGCCGCCCCGGCGAGGAGCGCCCGCGCCGCCCGCCGGCGCGCCGCGGCCCCGCGCTCCTTCTCCCACCAGCGGAGGAGGTCCGTCCACAGGAGCTCGGGGTTCTCCTCCAGGCGCCCCGCCTCGGGCTGCCGGCGCACCGTCGCCCCGTGGTGATGGACGACGCGGACCTCCGGGAGCACCGCGACCTCCCATCCGGCCCGCCGCGCCCGCACGCCGAGGTCGAGGTCCTGCCCGTAGAGCCGGAAGCGCTCGTCGAACGGGCCGACCTCCTCCCACGCCCGCCGCCGCACCGCCAGCGCCGCGCCGCTCACCCAGTCGACGTTCCCGGCCCTCGCCGCCGGGTGCAGCGCCCGGTACGGCCGCAGCCGCCCGAGGAGCCGCGGCAGCCCGCTGCCGAGCGCCGCCATCCAGGCCAGCGTCGGCGCCCGGCCGCCGTTCCACTGCGGCCGCCCGTCCGGGTAGACGAGGTGTCCGCCGGCGATCCCCAGCCGGGGCCGCGCGGCGAACGCCGCCGCCAGCCGCGCCAGCCCGTCGGGAGCGACCTCGGTGTCGCTGTTGAGGAGCAGGACGGGGTCGCCGTCGCTCGCCGCCGCGCCGCGGTTCGCCGCCCGGGTGAACCCCTCCGCCGCCTCGTTGCGCAGCACGCGGACGCCCGGGAAGCGCGCCGCCAGCGCCGCGGCGGTGCCGTCGTGGCTGCCGTCGTCGACCACCACCACCCGCCCCGGCGCCGCCCCCGCGGCGAGCGCGCAGTCGACCGCGCGCAGGGTCAGCTCGCGGGTGTCGTGGGTGGGGACGATGACGGCGAGGGAAGCGGGGGAGAAGCCGACCGCGGCCTGGCCGGCGGCGGCGGTCACCGGCCCGCGGCGGCGGCCGGCGGGGCGTCCTCGGCCGCCGTCGCCGCCCGGTAGCGCTCGACCACCTCGTCGGTCGGGCCCTCGGCCGCCACCCGGCCGCCGTCGATCCACACGCAGCGGTCGCAGGTCTCGCGCACGCTGTCGAGGTCGTGCGAGACGAGGAGGAGCGCGGTGCCCGCCGCCCGCAGCTCGGCGAGCCGCTGCCGCGACTTGGCGATGAAGTGGGCGTCGCCCACCGCCAGCACCTCGTCGAGGATAAGCACGTCGGGCACCCAGGCGGTGGCGATCGAGAACCCGAGCCGGGCGATCATCCCCGAGGAGTAGTTGCGGATCGGCGAGTGGATGAAGTCGCCGAGCTCGCTGAAGGCGACGACGTCGGCCACCCGCTCGTCGATCTCGCGCCGGGTGCGGCCGAGGAGGAGCGCGTTGAGGTAGATGTTCTCGAGCCCGGTCAGCTCGTAGTCGAAGCCGGTGCCGAGCTCGAGGATGGGGGCGAGGTGCCCGCGCGTCTCCACCCGCCCCTCGGTCGGCTTGAGCACCCCGGAGACCACCTTGAGCAGGCTGCTCTTGCCGGCGCCGTTCCGGCCGATGATCCCCAGCCGCTCGCCGGCGAGCACGTGGAGGTCGACGCCGCGGAGCGCCCACAGCTTCTCGTAGATCAGCGCCCGCTTCATCCAGTGGATGGCGAACTCCTTGATCGACACGTGGCGCTGCTTGGCCAGCCGGTAGCAGAGCGCCACCCCCTCGAGCCGGACGACCGTCCGGCGCCCGCCGCCGCCCCGCCGCTCAGACATAGAAGGCGATGCGGTCGCTCGACCGGCGGAAGGCGAAGGCGCCGATCGCCACCGCCACGAGCGAGATGCCGACCGCCACCGCGAGGTGGGTCACCGGCGGCACCTTGCCGTAGTAGATCGGGTCGCGGAACACCTCGAGGATCGAGCGCAGCGGGTTGAAGCGCACCGCCCAGCGCAGGCTCTCGGGGATGATGTCCATCGGGTAGAAGACCGGCGTCATGTACATCGCCAGGGTCAGCAGCACGCCGACCAGCTCGACGATGTCGCTGAAGAAGGCGGCGAGCGGCGCGAGCAGGAGCCCGGCGCCGAAGGTGAAGAGCGTGGCGACGAAGATCGCCACCGGCAGGAAGAGGAGCGACGGCCGCAGCGGATGGCCGGTGACGATCAGGATGACGAACAGCGGCACCATCGCCAGCATCAGGTTGATCAGCCCGGCGAGCACCGTCGACAGCGGGAACACCACCTTGGGCACCGGCAGCTTGGTCAACAGCCCGGCGTTGGCGCGCAGGCTGTTCATCGAGGTGACGATGCTCTGCGAGAAGAAGTTCCAGAACAGCAGGCCGGCCAGCGCGTAGACCGCGTAGTTGTCGATCTCGAAGCGGAAGATGTGGGCGAAGACGAGGCTCAGCACCAGCATCGACAGGAGCGGCTGGAGCATCGTCCAGGCGAACCCGATCGAGGAGCGCCGGTAGCGCACCTTGAGGTCGCGCAGGACCAGGTAGAGCACGAGGTCGCGGTAACGGAGGACGGCGTTCAGGCTCATCGGGACCCGCAGCCTACCAGCCGAGCGAGCCGGACGGCGGCCGCCGATCGGCTAAGATCGCGCCCCACCGGCCCGACCGCTCCCCACCGTCCGCACGTGTCCTCCCCCCCGATCCGCGACGCCCGTTGCCTGGTCACCGGCGGCGCCGGCTTCATCGGCAGCAACCTGGTCCGCGCGCTCCTGGCCGAGGGCGCCTCGGTCACCGTGCTCGACGACCTGTCGACCGGCTCGCGGAGCCACCTGCCGGAGGATCCGCGGCTGACCTTCGTCGCCGCCGACCTGCGCCACGAGCCGCTGGCCGAGCGGGTGCGCGGCCACCATTACGTCTTCCATCTCGCCGCCCAGGTCGGCAACCTGAAGTCGATCCTCGCCCCGGAGGCCGACGCGACGGCGAACGTGGTCGGCACCGTGCGCCTGCTCCACGCCTGCGCCGAGGCCGGCGTCC
The DNA here is from genome assembly GCA_036259515.1 of Thermoanaerobaculia bacterium. GTDB lineage: Bacteria > Acidobacteriota > Thermoanaerobaculia > Multivoradales > JBCCEF01 > DATABP01. The sequence goes on from DATABP010000658.1 coordinate 2,890, forward strand.
GCAAGCTCGTCTACTCGAGCTCGTCGGCGATCTTCGGCGAGGCGCGGTCGCTGCCGATCGCCGAGGACCACCCGCAGGACCCGGCGAGCTTCTACGCGCTCTCCAAGCTGACCGGCGAGCGGTACGCGCTCCTCGCCCGCGCGCTGTGGGGGCTGCCGGCGGTGGCGCTCCGCTACTTCAACGTCTTCGGGCTGCCGATGGAGGACAGCGAGTACACCGGGGTGATCTCGATCTTCCTCCGCCGGCTCGCCCGCCGCGAGCCGCTGATCGTCTACGGCGACGGCGAGCAGTTCCGCGACTTCGTCCACGTCGAGGACGTGGTGCAGGCGAACCTGCTCGCCGCGGCCGGCGCCGAGCCGGGCGCGGTGTACAACGTCGGCACCGGCGTGCGCACCAGCGTCCGCGACCTCGCCGAGGCGGTGCAGCGGGTGGCCGGCCTCCGCGTCGGCGTGCGCCACGAGCCGGCGCGCTCCGGGGAGGTGGCGCAGAGCGTCGCCGACGTCACCAGGATCCGCGCCGAGCTCGGCTACCGGCCGCGCCGCGACCTCGAGAGCGGGCTCGCCGAGCTGTGGCGGGAGGTCCGCGACGGCGGCGCGGAGACCGCGGGATGAGGCTGGCGGTCGCCGTCGATCCCGCCGCGGCGTCGTCCTGGGTGGAGCGGATCGACTTCCGCTCGGCCGGTCTCGATCCGCTCTTCCTCCGCGTCGGCGCGGGGGCGGCGGCCCCCGCC
>DATABP010000659.1:0-11738 GCA_036259515.1 Thermoanaerobaculia bacterium
CGTCTTCTGGACCCGCGCCGATCGGCTCCGCGACGACCTCCTCGCCGCCGGAAACCCGCCCGCCCGCGGCGGTGGGGGCGGCGTCGTCCCGCTGCGCTACCCGCAGGCGAGGCCCACCGAGCGCGGCCTGGTCGGCGTGGCGATCCGCGCGCTGGCGGTCCTCGGCGTCGACCTGCCGCGGCATGCCGTGCGCTGGGCGGCGCAGCGGGTCGAGCGGCGGCTCGACGGCGAGCCCGGCCTCCACCGGATCGGCGCCGACGGCACGCTCCGCCGCGAGCAGCCCGTCGCCGGCGGCGAGCCGGTGCTGATCCTCCTCCACGGCACCGCCTCGTCGACGCGCAACGCGTTCTCCCGGCTGATCGCCGCCCCGGGCCAGGACTCCCCCTGGCGCCAGCTCCACGGCCGCTACGGCGGCCGCGTCTTCGGCTTCGAGCACCGCACCTTGACCGAGAGCCCGCTCGACAACGCGCTGGCGCTCCTCGAGGCGCTGCCGAAGGCCGGCGCGCCGCCGCTCCACCTGGTCAGCCACAGCCGCGGCGGCCTGATCGGCGAGCTCCTCTGCTTCGGCGGGCGGTCGCCAGCCTTCCCGGAGGAGCTGCTCGCCGCCGCCAGGGTGGACGACGACGAGCGGGCCAAGCTCGAACGCCTCGACGGTCTCCTCGGGCGGCTGCGGCCGATCGAGCGCTTCGTCCGCGTCGCCTGCCCGGCCCGCGGCACCACGCTCGCCTCGGGCCGCCTCGACGTCTACTTCTCGATCCTCGTCCAACTGCTGGAGGCGACGCACCCGATCGCCGGCGCGGTGGGCGAGCTCCTGGCCGCCGTGGTCAAGGAGCGCACGCAGCCCGACTCCCTCCCCGGGCTGGCGGCGCAGATGCCCACCTCGTCGCTGATCAGGGCGCTCCACGCCGCGCCGCCGCTCGACTCCGACCTGACGGTGATCGCCGGCGACGCCGACGGGCCGCTCGAGGGGCTGGCCGATCTCTTCTTCCGGTGCGACAACGACCTGGTGGTCGACACCGGCTCGATGTACGGCGGCGCGCCGCGGCGGAGGTCGCGCGGCTACCTGGCGAAGGGCCGGGAGGTCCATCACTGCCGCTACTTCGGGCGTGCCGAAACGGTCGCCAAGATGGTCGACGGCCTGCTGCGCGGCGAGGACGAGGACGCCGGCTGCTCGACCGCCCGTGCGGTGGCCACGCCGGTCGTGCGCCGGGGAGCGGCGTGCGCCGCGGCGGAGGCCACCGACCGGCCGGCGGTGGTCCTGGTGCCGGGCGCGATGGGCAGCCATCTGGCGGTGGTCGGCGAGGAGGGGCGCGAGCGCGTCTGGCTCGACCTCGGAAGCCTGATGCGCGGCGGCTTCGACGGGCTGGCCGATCCCTCCGACGCGCGGCGGACGGTGGTGGCGGACGGCCTGCTCGACCCCGGCGACGGCCTCTTCGCGGCCTTCCTGCGCCGGAGCGGCCACCACGTCCTCCCCTACGCCTACGACTGGCGCCGGCCGCTCGAGGAGGCGGCGGCGGGGCTGGCGGAGCTCCTCGACGAGCGGCTCGAGAAGAGCGGCCGCCCGGTGCGGATCGTCGCCCACTCCTCGGGCGGGCTGGTGGCGCGGATGCTGATCGCCACCGAGCCCGAGTCGTGGGCGCGGACGGTGGCCCGCGGCGGCCGCCTGGTCCAGCTCGGCACTCCCCATCGCGGGACCTTCGCGGTCCCGTCGCTCCTCTGCGGCGACGACGCGCTGGTCCGCAAGCTGGCATTGGTCGATCCCGAACGGGGCGAGCACGGCTGGCGGCGGGCCTTCGCCCGCTTCCCCGGGCTCGTCGCCCTGGCGCCGCAGACGGCCGACGGCCGGTTCTTCGAGCGCCGCGCCTGGCGCGAGCTCCGCAGGCGCCTGCGGCCGGGCGCTCCCGACGACGACGCCTCGCTCCCGGCGGACGAGCTCCTGGCCGCCGCCCGAGAGTCGATCGAAACGCTCACCGGGGTGGACCTCTCCCGCCATCCCGTCGCCTACGTGGCCGGCCACGCGGAGCGCACGCCGGCACTGCTTCCGGACGGTGTCGTCGGCGAGACCCGCCGCGGCGACGGTCGGGTGAGCTGGGAGGAGGGCATCCCGGAGGGCGTCCCCACCTGGTACCTCGACGCGCCGCACGGCAGGCTGCTCGACCACCCGCCGGCCTTCGACGGTCTGCTCGAGCTGGTCGTCGACGGCGCCACCCGCCGGCTGTCGAGGAGCGAGCCGGCGGCGCGCCGACGGCGATCCCGTCCGGCAACCGCCGCACCCGCCCCCGGCTCCCCCTTCCCCGGCGAGGCCGAGCTCGCGGCCTCCGTCTTCCCCTCCGAAGGGTCCCTGGCGGCGGCCGCCCTCGGCGACGAGGAGCGGTCGCCGATCGAGCGGACGGCCGCGGAGGCCCCGCCGTGCGAGGTGTGCGTCGTCCACGGCGACCTCGCCTACACGGAGCACCCGGTGATGGTGGGCCACTACGTCGGCGACCCGCTGCTCAGCGCCGAGGCGGCGCTCGACCGCCGGCTCGACGGCGCGCTCTCGGCCCGCAACCTGCTCGGCCTCTACCCCGGGGAGATCCCCAGCCACGAGGTCATCCTGCGCCGGGGCGCCGACGACGGCGGTCCGCAGGGGGCGCTGGTCGTCGGGCTCGGGGAGGTCGGCACGCTGACCGCCGGCGGGCTCACCCGGACGGTCGAAGAGGCGGTGGTCCGTTACGGCCAGACCTGGCGCGAGCGGCCGGAGAACGGCGACGGCGGCGGCGACCACGGCGGCGGATCGCTCGGGCTCTCCAGTCTGCTGATCGGCAGCGGCACCGCCGGCCTGCCGATCGAGCAGTCGATCGCCTCGATCCTCCTCGGCGTGCGGCTGGCCAACCAGCGCCTGCGCCAGCTCGCGGCCGGAGCGTGCTCGCCGGTCGCCGTCGAGCGGCTGGAGCTGATCGAGATCTACGAGGACCGCGCGCTCCAGGCGCTCCACGTCCTGCGCGCGATGTCCGGCGAGGTCTTCGGCGAGCTCGTCGTCTCCCCGGACCTGGTGCGCGCCGACGGCGGGCACCGCCGCGCCAGCCCGATCGAGCCCGGAGGCTGGTGGCTGCCGGTGACCATCTGCGCCGCGGAGGAGGGGGAGGACGTGCTGGAAGTGGTCGCCGACGAGCGGCGCGCGCGGGTCAAGCCGGAGAAGGTGCAGCTCCAGCCCGAGCTGATCGCCCGGCTGCTCGAGCACCCGATCGAGACGGCGTCGCCGGCGCATCGCCGGGTGGCCGAGGCGCTCTTCGAGCTGCTCCTCCCCCTGCCGTTCAAGGAGCGCGTCGCCGAGCGTCACAAGATGCTGCTGGTGGTCGACGAGACCGCCGCCCGCTACCCGTGGGAGCTGCTCGTCGACCGGCTGGCGAAGAGCGGCCGGCCGGTCGGCGCCGACGCCGGGCTGGTCCGCCAGCTCCGCCTCGACCGGGTGCGGCACGACGTCTGCCATCCCGAGCGGCGCGCGGCGCTGGTGATCGGCGATCCGCCGTCGTCGCTCCCCGGGCTCCCCGGCGCCCGCGACGAGGCGGTGCGGGTGGCCGACCTCCTGGCGCGGCGCGGCTGGACCGTCGAGCGGCAGATCCGCGGCGACGACGAGAGCGAGAAGGGGCCCGGCAAGAGCGAGATCGACCCGGCGTCGATCGCCGCCGAGACGATGACCGCCGATCCCCGCATCCTCCACCTCGCCGGGCACGGCCTCTACGATCCCGACCACCCGACCCACACCGGGATGGTGATCGGCTGCGACGGCGACGAGGAATCGCCGACCTACGTGCTGCTGTCGGCCGCCGAGATCGCGCAGATGCGCCTGGTGCCCGAGCTGGTGTTCGTCAACTGCTGCTCGCTGGGGCGGATCGAGTCGACGCCGCCGCACCTCCTCGCCGCCAACCTGGCGACCGAGCTCATCGCCAGCGGCGTGCGGGCGGTGGTCGCCGCCGGCTGGTCGGTCGACGACGCGGCCGCCGCGCTCTTCGCCGAGACCTTCTACGACCGGCTGCTCGCCGGCCGCACCTTCGGCGACGCCGTCTACGAAGCCCGCAAGCAAACCTACGAAGCCCACCCCGACAGCAACACCTGGGCGGCCTACCAGTGCTACGGCGACCCCGGCTTCCGCCTGCCGGACTCGGCGGGGAGGGAGGAGCGCGAGGCGGCCCCCACCATCGACCCGGTCGACCCCGCCGAGGTGGCGGCCGACCTCCACAACCTGCACGCCCGCGCCAAGCACGAGCGCGCCAGCGACCAGACCGCGGCCCTCGCCAGGGAGCTGGAGCGGATCGAGGACCTCCTGCGCGCCCGCGGCTGGCAGGGCCGGGCGGAGATGCACGTCGGCCTCGCCCGCGCCTGGGCGGAGATCGGCGAGCTCGACCGCGGCATCCTGCACTACGAGACGGCGCGCTCGATCCCCTCGGCCGCCGTCTCGGTGGGCGACCTCGAGCAGCTCGCCAACCTGCGCGCCCGGCGGGCGGCGGAGCGGGCCGCCGAGGCCGAGGACGCCGAGAGCCGCGCCCGGGCGCAGGAGGAGATCCGCCATTCGATCGCAGAGCTCGAGACGCTGGGCAGGCTGGCGGAGAGCAAGGAGCGCTCCGCTCTCCTCGGCAGCGCCCACCGGCGCCTGGCGCAGGTGCTGGCGCTCGGGAGCGACGACGAACCCGCGCTCCGCGACGCCCTGGAGCGCACGGCGAAGCACTACGGCGACGCCGCCGCGCAGGCTCCCGACGATCCCTATCCGTTGATCAACGCGCTCTTCGCCGTCGTGGTCCTCGGCGGCCCCTGGGACCCGCCGCCCCGCGGCAAGCTCCGGGGCCTCCCCCTCGCCCGACGCGAGACCTTCCGCCGCGAGCTCCACGACCTCCTCGACCGCCTCGCCACCGCTCCACGCCGCAAGTTCTGGGACCACTGCTACGCGGCCGACACGGCGCTGCTGGAGGCGCTTCACGAGGACCGGCTGGCGGCCGACCTCCAGAGGCTGACCGCCAGCTACCGCGATCTCTTCCGCGGCTACGGCTCACCGCGCGAGCACGCCTCGGTGATCGACCATCTGAGCTTCCTGGTCCGGCAGCTCCGGCGGAGGGGCGTCGACGACGCGGTGGTGGCGGGGCGGGCCGACGGAATCGCCGCGATGCTCGCCGCGGTGAGGGGAGGAGGCGGCTCGGTGTGAGCGCCGCGGGTCTCGAGACCGCCGCGCCTCGTCGGCAGCTTCTCGACCTCAGCTCCTCAGAACACGATGGCCACGCCATTCGTCGCCCTCCGAGCACCTCGGAACGCGACGCCCACGCCATTCGTCGTCCTCTGAGCGCCTCGGAACGCGGCATTTCCGCGGAACGGGCCGTTCCGAGGGCCTCAGAACGCCCCCTCTCGCCGTGTCGACCCCGTTCCGAGGTGCTCAGAACGCGCCGTCGGCGGAGATCGACGCGTTCCGAGGTGCTGCGGACGGCTCGGTTCTCGCGTTCGAAGCGTTCCGAGGTGCTCAGAAGACGACGGATTGCGAATCGGTCCTGGTCCGATCCCGCCCCGCCGGCCCCGCAAACACCCCGCCGGTCCCGACCGGCCAGCGCGCGCAGCTTGCCGCTCCGGCACCCTTCGCGATGCCGCGATCCGCTTCCGAATGGCTTCCGACCGGGACGAGAGGGCCCCGCGCCACCGCGGTGCTGTCGAGCTCAGGACTTCTAGGAGAGGAAGCCAGGTGGCGCACCCGAGGGAGCAGAGTTCGAACCTCTTGGGCTGGTGCGGGACCGTTGATTCCCTGCGCGTGGCCTTACCTCCTGGTCGAGGTCGACTCGCCGGTTAGCGGCACCGGAGAGACAGCGACGCACCTCGGACAATGACCTCGGTACGCGCAGTGCGTAGGTATTCACTATTGTGGAGGCACTGACCCTGGGCGGCCGCCTCGCCGGCGATCAGCACCGCCACGAGAAGGTAAAGCCCGTTGCGGCTGGCGCGCCTGCGGTTCTGGCGGACAGTGCGAACGAGACGCGAGAAGTCGTCGGCGACAGGCATGCTCTCCTCCTCGGCGAGAGAGTTCTGCCGGAAGTAGGGTGTGCTCCGCTTCCGCCCGATCCACCACCGCCCCACACGCCGATTCAGCGGTTCTGCGACGAGAACCCGGCTTTGTGTCAGGCGGGATTGACAGGGACTCGCTTCTGAGATGAACACAAAACGAGCGTGGCTTGCTGCGGCAGCCTTTTTGACGGCCGGTTTCATCGGATGCGATGCCGTGGTGTCGGTCAAGGGAGAGCTGGTTTCCGCAACGGGTGCTCCTCTTGAGAGATGCACCGCGACCTTGTTTCGCGCGGAGTCCGACCAAGAACTCGAAGTCATCGACATTGGGACAACCTTTGACGACACCTTTACAACCTTGCCCGCGCGAACAGAGTTCTACGTCGAGGTGGCTTGCCGAGGCCATTCCACCCAGCGCACTCCGCCCTTCTACAGCAGTGGCGTCTTGGGTGACCCGCCGGCAAATCTCGGAAAGATAACTCTTGCCCCACTACCCGGTGAGGAGGAGACTCAGGTGTCGCCACCGTGAGCGAAGGGGATGCTGGGGCGATTCTCGTTCCCCGGAGTAGTTTCGCCGGTGACAACGACTGCCCTCTAAGAATCCCTCGGCCTCGATCCTCTCGGCCGCGCGTGCGCGGAGGAACCGCTCAAGGTAATGCTCTCGCATCCGCCTGTAGTAGGCGGGCGTCGTGACACCAAGCGTCAGCAGCCGCCGGAGGACTACTTCCTCGCTGAAGGAGAAGCGTCGCGCAATTGACGCGACGTGCTCCTCGGGCCACTCACCTCGGAAAGGACGAGGGAGGCCGTCGATCATCGTCTGTAGCGACTCCGACGGCACCAGGATATTCGCCTGCGACCCGATTGCAGAAGACCTCGACCACGTTAGCGCGCGGTTCGCTTTCACCAAGATCGCAGACTCCACCGCTATGGAGCAGCACATGAGCCAACTCATGCATCAGGGTGAACACTCGGCCGTTCGGCGCGTCCTTCGCGTTGGCGACGATGACGGGTACCGGCTGGTCCGATAACGTGAAACCCCGCATCTCCTCGCGCTCAACATCTCCAGTCTGGAAACGAGTACCCCTAGCCCCTCCAATGCCCTTGTCCAGTGATGGAGGGCGTCATAGGGGCGGCGCCACCCGAATTACTCCTCAAGCTGTACGCGAAGAAGCCCCTGGCAAATCGCGCAAGCTGCGCCGCGTCCTGCCGCGCTTTGGTAGGAGGCATAGGCAAAACGCGCCGGGCGCTCTTGGCGGTCTTCGAGCGTTGGAGAACTACGTCTCGGTGCCACCGGGCCGTGCGGATCGCGAGACGAAGCTCGAGCGAGAAGTCGCCTTCCTCTTCGTCCGGCAAACACCGGAAGTCCCGCATAGCCTGAAAGTCTCGTGGGGTTCGGGCAAATAGAAGACCGCTAACGGCCGCTTGTACGCCTCGGCAGCTCTACGCAACTGGCCACGCGCAGCGCCCGTTCCCGCTCCTGGCTGCGGAGCGGCCCCAGCGCACGACCTTGGAGCCGGCCGAAGCGCTCGAAGTGAAGAAGATGGCAGAGGTGAGGGCGGAGCGGCGGAGCGGGTTGACCCAGGCGAGGGCGGCCCGGAAGATGCTCCCGACCGCCCTGCGACGTCTCTCGCGAACGGTCGATCTCCTCGAGGCGCTGACGGCGCGGAAGCCGCTCGAGCGGCAAGTGGTCGAGCTGGCGCTGAAGGTCGGCCTGGAGGTCGCGCAGCGCGTGCTGCCGAAATCGGCGGCGCTGGTGGTGCGGACGGCGGTGGCGGCGGCGAGAGGGATCGGGCGGGCGATGGAGCGCTGATCGAGGGCGAGACGGGGCCGGAGCGACGACCCGAGCTCCGGCCCGTCCGCCCTCGGCGCCGGCTACAGGGCGTCGATCACGAGCTGCCCCTCGCGGACCGTGATCTCGAACTCCTGCGCCCTGTCGAAACCCGCCCGGCGCAGCCACTCGCCGGAGAGACGCAGCGCTGGGACGTGCCCATTGCCGCACCAGCGCGAGGAGACGGTGCCGAAGCGGCGACCGCGCCGGCGCGCCCGCTGTGCCCGCGCCCGGCGCCGCTGGCGTCTCGTCTCGCGATCGACCGCGCCGACGCCGCCGGCTCGTGGAGGCTCTCGCCGGTGGTCCGCTCGTGTTCGGCGAGAAGCTGTCGACCGGCAGGGGTGAGGTGGTAGACGAAGCGCTCGTCGTCGGGGCCGGTCGGCTCCGGCAGGGTAGAGTCTTCGGCAGGTCCACGCATGAGCTGATCCTCCTGTGTGGGCTCAGGCTCCGGCAGGTGTTTGCCCACCTGTCGGGGCCGCTCTCGTTCTGACGGCTCCACGCCGGAGCCGCCTGCCTTGTGCGTCGCAAACGAGTTTAGCTTATCATTGTCACTGCTGTCAACAAGAGTGGTAGGGTCATCGGGTGCCAAAGGAGACACCACCGCCGGTAACCGGTCCGCGAGGCGGGACGAGCACCGTCACCAGCGAAGGCACCATCCGGACAGTCGTCTTCCTCACGCCGGAGGAGCGGCGGGCCTTGAAGATTGCGGCAGCGGAGCGTGAAACCACCGGCTCGGAGATCATGCGAGCCGCGCTGCGCGAGTTCCTCCGGCTCGATTAGGCCGCCAACGCTCGAGCAACCGTCGGGCCTCGAGTGTCCGCGAGGCTCGGTTGCGCCGCTGCGAGCACACCCCCGCCGGATCCCAAACACCCCGCCGGTCCCGAACCGGGCTGCGCGCGCAGATCGCCGCTTCGGCACTCTTCGCGATGCCGCGATCTGCTTCCGAACTGCTTCCGAACGGGACGAGAGGGCCTCGCGCCGGTCCAGCGCTGTCGCGCTAAGCTCTTCTAGGAGAGTAAGTTAGTTGGTGCAGCCTAGAGGACTCGAACCTCTAACCTTCTGATCCGTAGTCAGATGCTCTATCCAATTGAGCTAAGGCTGCACGGCCCGCCGCGGGGGCGGGACGGCGGATTGTAGCGGACCCGGGGGATCGCTGCAAGACGCCGGCGGCGCTGGCCGCCGGGCGGCGCGCCGGGGATCAGAACCGCGGGCGGCGGCGGGTTATGCCCGCCGCGCCAGCCACGCCACCAGGTCCTCCAGGCACTCGACGCACCCGGTGGCGCCGTGGGCCAGGAGCTCGCCGCTCCGGTAGCCGCCGGTGGCGATCCCCACCGCCGGGACGCCGGCGTTGGCCGCCATCTGGAGGTCCCAGACACTGTCGCCGATCATCAGCGTCCGGCGGGGGGCGACGCCGAGCTCGTCGAGGAGGGAGAGGAGCATCCCCGGGTGGGGCTTCGAGGGGGCCTCGTCGACGGTGCGGGTGGCGTGGAAGCGCGGCGCGAGGCCGGTGGCGGCGAGGTCGCGGTCGAGGCCGCGGCGGCTCTTGCCGGTGGCGACGGCGAGGAGGTAGCCGGCGGCTTCGAGCTCGGCGAGGAGCGGCTCGGCGTGGGCGAAGAGGACGGGGCGCTCGCGGTAGGTGGAGAGCCAGAGGTCGCGGTAGCAGCGCTTGACCGCCGCCGCCCGCTCGGCCCCGCCGCCGGGGGAGAGGCGCTCGACCATGTCGTCGATGCCGAGGCCGATCGACTGGCGGATGGCCGCTTCCTCGAGCGGCGGCAGGCCGAGCTCTGCGAGCGTGGCGCGGGTGCAGGCGACGATCGAGCCCAGCGAGTCCATCAGCGTGCCGTCCCAGTCGAAGACCAGGAGGTCGAACGGCCGCGGCGGCGGGGCGGGGGCGCTCACAGTCCGGGGTTCGTCGCGCGGCGGACGGCGTCGAGCGGGGTGTAGACGAGGCCGCCGACCTGGGAGTCGGACGGGTGGATCGGCACGCCGTCGCGGTAGGCGGTGATCAGCCGGCCTTCGACCGACGCCTCGGCGGGGAGCTGGACGCCGGGGCCGACGACGCTCTCGCGCACCCGGGCGCCGCCGGCGACGCGCGCCCCGGCGAGGACGACGGCCCGCTCGAGGACGGCGCCGGCGCCCACCGTCGCCCCCGCCTCGACGACGGCGCCGCGCGTCCGCGCCCCCGCCTCCACCCGCGCTTCGGGCGACGTCCAGCTCCGCCGCCACGCCCGTTCCGGCCAGCCGCCGCGGCCCCAGTCGAGGACGCCCTCGAGGTAGCGGCGCGGGGTGCCGAGGTCGTGCCAGCGGCGGTGGCTGACGATGGCCTGGACGCGGCCGCCGCCGTCGCCGCCGCCCTCCTCCAGCATCGGCACGTAGAGCTTCCGCACGACGTCCGCCGGCCCCGCCTCGACGCGGTCGAGGAGCCGGGGGTCGAGCACGTGGGCGCCGGCGAAGACCGCCCGCCGCGCCACCGTGCCGCGCTCGGCCGCGCCCTGCCAGAACGACAGCACCCGCCCCTCCTTGTCGACCCCCACCCCGCCGGCGAAGCCCGCCGGGTCCACCCGCGTGGTCAGCAGCAGGGTCGCCGCCGCGCCGGCCGCCCGGTGGCGGCGCAGCATGCGGTCGAGCGGCCAGGGGCAGAGGGTGTCGCCGTTGACCAGCACCACGGCGTCGGCCTCGGCGAGGAAGCCCTTGAGCGGATGGAGCGCGCCCAGGGTGCCCTGCCGCTCGCCCACCTCGTGCGACCAGACGAGCGGCATGCCGCGGTAGGCGTCGCCGTAGCGGGCGCGGATCTTGTCGCCGAGGTGGAAGAGGTTGACCGCCGCCGCCTCGCAGCCGGCGGCGAGGAGGGCGTCGAGCGTGTGGTCGAGGACGGTGCGGCCGGCGACCGGCAGGAGCGGCTTCGGGAGGTCGTCGGTCAGCGGCCGGAGGCGCACGCCCTCGCCGGCGGCGAGCACCAGGGCGCGCAGCCCTCGCGCACGCGCTCGGGGCCGGCTCACGCGCGGTCGGGGAACACCATGTCGGGCGGCGCCTCGGGGTGCTCCTTGCGGTAGTCGGCGTAGAGGCGCAGGTAGGAGCGGCGCTCGGCGCGGCCGGGGTCGAAGCCGAAGCGGCGGGCCACCCGCTCGGCGGCGTCGCCCTCGAACTCGGCGAAGTCGCCGATCGGCGTGTGGTCGAGGGCGACGACGACGCCGCCCAGCCGCCACACCTCGCGCATCTTCTGGTAGCGCCGCACCATCGAGTAGCCGAGCCCTTCGAGGAGCGCGCGGGCGGTCTCCACGTCGTCGACCTGCACCTCGTGCTCGACGCGCAGCCGCACGCGCTCCTCGAAGCGGAGCGGACCCTTGTAGGTCAGCCAGGCGCCCTGGCCGTCCTTGCGCAGGCGCAGCAGCCGGCCCGTGCTCTCCAGCTCGGCCTCGCGGTCGAAGATCCAGTTCTCTTCGAAGGTGCCCTGCCCGGCGCGCTCGGCCTCGAGCTCGGCGAGGCGGTCGCGCAGGCGGTCGAGCTCGGCGCCGGCGAACTTCAGCTCGCGCTCGTAGGACGGCGGCGCCGGCTGGGCGGACGGCTCGCTCACCCGGCGCCTCCGCCGGCGGCCGCGGCGCGGTCGAGGAAGCGCGCGACGGTGCGGATGCCGCCGTAGAAGTGGGCGACGTCGAACTTCTCGTTCGGCGAGTGGAGGCGGTCGTCCTCGAGCCCGAAGCCCATCAGCAGCACCGGCACCCGCAGCACCTCGGCGAAGGTGGCGACGATGGGGATCGAGCCCCCCTCGCGCGTGCGCACCGGGCGGCGGCCCCACTCGGCCTCGAGCGCGTCGGCCGCCGCCTCGGCGAGCGGGCCGGCGACGTCGACCAGCGTCGCCGCCGCGTGGTGGAGGTCGCGCACCTCGACGGTCACC
>DATABP010000660.1:0-2419 GCA_036259515.1 Thermoanaerobaculia bacterium
GCCGGTCGGCGGGAGCCCGGTGTCGGTCGCCTGGTCGCCGCTCGCCGGGGCGCTCTTCGTCGCCGATGCCGAGGGCGGCGCGATCGTCGCCGTCGACGGCCGCGCGCACCGGGTGGCGGCGCGGATGGAGGAGCCGCGGCCGGGGCTGGCGCAGGTGCGGATCGCCCCCGGCGGCCGCTGGGGGTTCGCGGTCAACCCGGAGACCGACGAGGTGCACGTCTTCGACACCGCCGGCGGCCGGATCGTGCAGAGCGGCGAGGTGCTCGACGGGCCGGACCAGATCGCCTTCTCGGGCGAGCTCGCCTACCTCCGCCACCGCGGCGACGGCACCGTGCTCACCGTGCCGCTCGACGAGATCGGCCAGCCGGGGGCGCCCCTGCCGGTGGTCGACTTCCCGGGCGGCGAGAAGCCGTTCGGCGCCGGCCGCCGGCCGAGCCTGGCGCCGAGCATCGTGCGCGCCCCGGGCGCCAACGCGGTGCTGGTCGCCAACCCGGCCGACGAGGCGATCTACTTCTACAAGGAGGGGATGGCGGCGCCGATGGGCAGCTTCTCGAACGCCGGCCGCCAGCCGCGGGCGGTGAGGGTGGTCGACCGCAGCCTGCGCGAGCGCGAGCGGCCGGGGGTCTACGAGACCGCCGCCAAGCTGCGCCGCCCGGGCCGCTACCGGATCGCCTTCTTCCTCGACTCGCCGCGGGCGGTGCACTGCTTCGAGGCCGAGGTGGCGCCCAGCCCGGCCGCCGAGGCCGAGCGGCAGGCGTCGCTGCCGGCGCGGGTCGAGGCGATCCCGCCGACGGGCGGGGCACGGGCGGGAGAGCCGTTCCGCGCCCGCTTCCGGCTGACCGATCCGCGCACCGCCGCGCCCGCCGCCGGCCTCCGCGACGTGCGGGTGCTGGTGCAGCTCCCCGACCGCCGGCAGGACCGCCGCCGGGCCGTCGAGGTGGCGCCGGGCACGTACGAGGTCGAACTGGTGCCGCGGGCGCCGGGGGTGGTCTTCCTGTGGGTGGAGTCGGCGGCGCAGCGGCTCGCCTTCCACCAGGCGCCGCCGCTGGTCGTCGAGGTGACGCCGGCCGGTGACGGCGGGGAGACCGGCGCCGGAGAGCGATGACCGACGTCCTGCTCGCCCACGCGTTCTTCCTCGCCCACGACGCGAAGCAGCAGGAGAAGATGCGGCCGTACCCGCCGCTCGGGACGCTCTTCGCCGCCGCGTCGCTGCGCGCCCGCGGCCACCGGGTGGCGCTGTTCGACGCCACCTTCGCCGCCGAGGCGGACTTCGCGGCCGCCCTCGACCGTCACCGCCCGCGCCGCGTCGTCCTCTACGAGGACAGCTTCCACTTCCTGAGCAAGATGTGCCTGCTGCACGCCCGCGAGGCGGCCTGCCGGATGGCCGGCCTGGCGCGGCGGCACGGCGCCACGGTGCTCGCCGCCGGCGCCGACGTCACCGATCACCCGCGGCCGTTCCTCGACGCCGGCGTCGACTGGTGCCTGCTCGGCGAGGCCGACCACTCGCTGGTCGAGGCCCTGGCGGCGCTCGACGGCGGCGGCGACCCGCGCGCGGTGCCCGGCGTCGCCTGGGCGGACGCGGCGGCCGAGGGGGGCGTCGCCACCGCTCCGGCGCGGCTCCCCGAGCGCGACCCGGACGTCTTCGGCGCCCCGGCCTGGGACCTCGTCGAGGCGGCGCCCTACCGCCGCGCCTGGAGCGCCCGGCACGGCCGCTTCAGCCTCAACATGGTGACCACCCGCGGCTGCCCCTACCGCTGCAACTGGTGCGCGAAGCCGATCTGGGGCCGCCGCTACGCGATGCGCTCGCCGGCGGCGGTGGCCGAGGAGATGGCCCGCCTCCGCGAGCTCCACGCGCCGGACCACCTGTGGTTCGCCGACGACATCTTCGGCCTCAAGCCCTCCTGGGTGGCCGACTTCGGGCGCGAGGTGGAGGAGCGCGGCGCGCGGCTGCCGTTCACCATCCAGTCGCGGGTCGACCTGATGACGCCGGCGGCGGTCGCGGGGCTGGCGCGCGCCGGCTGCGAGGAGGTGTGGCTCGGCGTCGAGAGCGGCAGCCAGCGCATCCTCGACGCGATGGAGAAGGGGATCGAGGTCGACGAGGTGCCGGCGGCGCGGCGGCGGCTCGCCGGCGCCGGCATCCGCGCCTCGTTCTTCCTCCAGCTCGGCTACCCGGGCGAGACCTGGGAGGACGTCGCCGCCACCGTCGAGCTGGTGCGCCGCACGCTGCCCGACGACGTCGGCGTGAGCGTCAGCTATCCTCTTCCCGGCACCCGCTTCCACGCGATGGTCGCGGCCGAGCTCGGCGCCCGCGACCACTGGCTGGAGTCGAACGACCTGGCGATGATGTTCCGCGGCACCTACACCACGGCCTTCTACCGCCGCCTCCACGACTTCCTGCACCGCGACCTGGCGGCGCGCC
>DATABP010000661.1:0-4476 GCA_036259515.1 Thermoanaerobaculia bacterium
AGCGCGCCGTCGCGGCGCTCGCCGCCGCCGCCGGCCGTCCCCCGCTCCAGCCGCAGAAGGTATGATCGACCGAGTTTCCGGGCGGGATGGAGCTCCGCGGGGCACGGGTACGGCGGGCGCCCTGCGGCAGTCCGACCCCTGAGCCGTCCAACGGAGAGCGGCGAGGAGAGCACTTGGCAGGGAGCATCGAGCCGGCGTACCGGCGATCGACGGGTCTGGTGGACGTGCTCGACCGGGTCCTCGACAAGGGCCTGGTGGTGGCCGGCGACGTCCGGGTGTCGCTGGCCGAGGTCGAGCTGCTCACGCTGCGCATCCGCCTGCTCGTCTGCTCGATCGACAAGGCGGAGCAGATCGGGCTCGACTGGTGGCGCCACGATCCGCACCTGTCGTCGGCGGCGCGGAAGCTGAACGAGGAGAACGAAGACCTGCGCGTCCAGGTGCTCCGGCTGGAAGAGCGGCTGCGGGCGCTGGAGGCGCCGGGCGGGGCGGGGGCGGCCGCAGCCTCCGCCGCCGGTGCTCCGCGGGTCGCCGAAGAACGTGGGGAGGAATGAGCTGAATGCCGGTCGAACGAGCATCCGGTGGTACCAGTCTGATCGACGTCCTGGACCGCGTCCTGGACAAGGGCATCGTCATCGACGCCTGGGTACGGGTTTCGCTGGTGGGCATCGACCTGATCACCGTCGAGGCGCGCGTGGTGGTCGCCTCGATCGACACCTACATGAAGTACGCCGAGGCCGTCGGCCAGGTGCCGACGGTGTCGCGCCCCGCGATCGAGGGGCGGTCCGTGGAGGAGCTGCAGGCGGAGAACGCGTCGCTGCGGGCGGAGCTGGCCTCACGCCGCGCGGCGGAGGCGAAGAGCGGCTGACGACGCGATGGCCCAGTTGGAGGTGATCCGCAAGCGCCGTGGCGATCCCGACGGAGACGATCGCCTGGCGCTGGTCGCCGAGCTCACCACGGCCGGCGACGCGGAGAGCTGCGCCCGGGCGACGCTCGAGTGGCTGGAGCGCTTCGCCGGCCTCGACCGCGGGTTGTGCCTGCTGGTCGACCGCGAGGCGCGGCGGCTGGTGCCGGCGGCCGGGCAGGGCATCGACCCCGCCGAGGTGGAGGCGGTGGACCTCGGCTTCGACGAGCGGCCGCATCCGCTCCTCGCCGCGCTCGTCCAGGGCGCCTCGGGGGCGCTGCTCGACGACACCGCCGCCGGCGAGCTGGTCGGCGAGCGCAGCAGCTACCGCACCATCGCGCTCGCCGGGGGCGGCGACGGCCAGTCCGCCCTCGGGCTGCTGCTCGCCTCGCAGGCCGCCGACCCGGCGCTCACCGCCTGGGCCGCCGAGGTCCTCGGCATGCGGCTCGCCGCCCTGGCGCTGCCGCGGCTCGAGGCCCAGCTCGCCCGCCGCCGCCGCGACATCCGCTGGCTCAAGTCGGTGCTCGAGGCGGTGACCGACCCGGTGCTGCTCTCGGACGGCGCCGGCCGCATGCTGGTCGCCAACCGCGGCGCCGAGCACCTGCTGTCGGTCGACGACTCGATGAGCGAGGGGCGCCGCCGCGCGGTGGCGCTCAACAACATGCTGTTCTCGGCCTCGCTCTTCACCTCCGGCGAGAGCGGCGAGCGGTCGCGCCGCGAGGTGCTGCTGGTCGATCCGGTCGACGCCCAGGACCTCCTCTTCGAGCTCCTCGCCTCGCCCTGCGACCTGGGGGACGGCGAGGTGGGCACCGTCGCCATCCTGAGGAACGTCACCGACCTCCGCCGCGCCACCGAGGAGATCGAGGAGAACTACAGGAAGCTCCGCTCCGCCGAGGCGAAGACCCGCGCCGAGCGCGACCGCCTCGACCTCATCCTGAACGCCGTGCTCGACCCGATCGTGGTGACCGACCCCTCCGGCAACATCGACCTGATGAACCCGCCCGGCGAGCGGCTGTTCACCGCCGCCGCCGGGGCCGGCGAGCCGGTCGAGCGCCGCCTGCGCGCCAACGACGCGGTGTTCACCTCGTTCATCTCGAACCTCCACACCAGCCAGGCCGAGCGCTGGCGCGGCGAGCTCAACCTGCGCGAGCCGGTGAGCGGCAAGAAGGTGCCGGTCGAGGCGATCGCCGGCCGCGTGGTGTCGCCCCAGGGCGAGGCGACGGCGGTGGTCACCATCCTCCACGACCTCACCGAGCAGCGCGAGAAGCTGCGCCTCTACGACAAGATCAAGCGCCACTCGGAGGAGCTCGAGGCGCGGGTGCGCGAGGCCACCGCCGAGCTCGCCGAGCAGAACGAGCTGCTCCGCCGCCAGGCGCTCGAGCTCGCCGAGGCGTCGCGGCTCAAGGACCAGTTCCTGGCCAACGTCTCGCACGAGCTGCGCACCCCGTTGAACGCCGTGCTCGGCTACACCTCGCTCCTCCTCCAGGGCGTCTTCGGCCAGCTCTCGGACCACCAGCGCGACCGCCTGGAGCGGGTGGAGTCGAACGCCCGGAACCTCCTCGCCATCATCAACGACCTCCTCGACATCGCCCGCATCGAGGCCGGCAAGATGCCGCTCGAGATCGAGCGCTTCACCGTGCCGGACCTGATCGACGAGGTGATGGAGGAGGTCGAGCCGCTGATCGAGCGGGCGCGGCTCACCGTCCGCCGCGCGGTGGCCGGCGACGTGCCCGAGCTCTCCGCCGACCGCCAGAAGGTCAAGCAGATCCTGATCAACCTGCTGTCGAACGCGCTGAAGTTCACGCCCGAGGGCTCGGTGCACCTGCGCGCCCAGCGCCGCGACGGCGCGGTGGCGATCGCGGTGACCGACACCGGGATCGGCATCTCCGAGGAGCACCAGAAGACGATCTTCGAAGCGTTCGGCCAGAGCGGCGGATCGTACGCGAGGAAGCAGGGCACCGGCCTGGGCCTGTCGATCTGCCGCCGCCTGGCGACCGTGCTGGGCGGCGACATCACTCTGGAGAGCCGGCTCGGCGAGGGGTCGACGTTCACCCTGCTGCTGCCCGCCGGCGGCGAGGGGGAGGGATGAGCGAGGCGACGCCGCGGCGGGAGAAGCCGCTGATCCTGGTGGTCGACGACGTCGAGGACGGGCGCATCGTGGTCTGCGACTTCCTGGAGTTCCGCGGCTTCGAGATGGCCACCGCGGCCGACGGCGTGGAGGCGGTCGAGAAGGCCACCGAGCTGGTGCCCGACCTGATCCTGATGGACGTCTGGCTGCCGAGGATGGACGGGCTCGAGGCGACGCGGCGGATCAAGGCCGACCCGCGCACCGCCCACGTGCCGGTGCTGGCGCTGACCGCCCACGCGCTGGCCAGCGCCCGCGCCGAGGCCGAGGCGGCCGGCTGCGACGGCGTGATCACCAAACCGTTCTTCCCCCGCGACCTCGAGCGCGAGGTGCGGCGTCACCTGGGCCTGCACAGCGAGGAGGAGGCATGAAGTCGAGCGTCGAGCACCCGTTCGCCCCCGAGTTCGTCGAGCGCGACCCCGCCGGCGAGGGCGGCGTGCCGCTCTCCCCCGCGGCCGCCCGCGGCGACGACCGCTCCGAGGGCGTCGGCTCCGGCAAGTACGTCTACTGCATCATCCCCACCTCGGGTTCGCTGTCGTTCGGGCCGATCGGCATCGGCGCCGAGCCGGCCGACGTCCACACCGTGCCCTACCGCGAGATCGCCGCGGTCGCCTCCGACACGCCGCTCGAGGTCTACGACCCGACGCGCGAGAACGTGCTCGCCCACGAGCGGGTCAACGAGGCGGTGATGCGCCGCTACACGGTGATCCCGATGTCCTTCGGCACCGTGTTCAAGACCCAGGACGACATCGTCGAGCTCCTGCGCTCGGCCTACGACGCCTTCTCCGACGTGCTCGAGAAGATGAAGGGCAAGCTCGAGTTCGGCCTCAAGGTGCTGTGGGAGCCGGAGCAGGTGATCCAGGAGATCGAGCAGGAGGACGAGAACGTCCGCCGCCTGCGCCAGGAGATCTCCGACCAGCGCGGCTCGACCTACTTCGCGCGCATGCAGTACGGCCGGCTGGTCGACTCGCTCCTCCAGGAGCGCTCCGAGCAGCTCGCCGGGCAGATCCTCGCCGAGCTCAAGGGCGTGTCGGTCGCCTCGCGCGTCAACAAGGTGATCGGCGACAAGATGATCCTGAACGCCGCCTTCCTCGTCCACCGCGACCGCGAGTCGGACTTCGACGCCCGGGTCAAGGAGATCGGCGCCCAGCACTCGAAGCTCAACTTCAAGTACACCGGCCCCTGGCCGCCCTACAACTTCGTCAACATCCGCCTCAAGCTGGAGCGGGCGACCGGCGAATGATCGTCCTCGACCGGCTGCTCGTCGGCGGCCTGGCCTTCGTGCTCGACAAGGTGGCGCAGGCGGTCGATTCCGAGCTCGACGACCCCGAGCGCCTGCGCGAGGAGCTGCTGGCGGCGCAGATGCGGTTCGAGCTGGGAGAGATCGGCGAGGACGAGCTGGCGGCGTTCGAGCGCGACGTGATGGCGCGGCTGCGCGAGCTGCGCGGCG
>DATABP010000662.1:0-2333 GCA_036259515.1 Thermoanaerobaculia bacterium
GGCCACTCCGCCACCGGCGGCCCGTAGGGGTCGGCGAGCCCGAGGAGCTGGCGCAACGCCGGCGTCCCGGCGCGCCCGGCGAGCGCCGGCGAGGGCACGTACTCGTCCCACATCCGCATCCACTTGTGGCCGTAGGTGAGGATCAGGAGGCGCCGCATGCGCTGGCTCCGGTTGTTGCCGGCGGAGTGGTAGGTGCGGTCGGTGATGAGATACGCGCTGCCGGCGGGGAGGTCCATCCTCACCGCCCCGGGCAGCTCCTCGGGCACCTCGACGTTGGGCAGCGCCAGGCCGCCCGGCACCCGGTGCGAGCGCGGCAGCACCAGCGTGGCGCCGCCGTCCGGCGGCACGTCGTCGAGGACGTAGAACACCTTGACGAAGAGCCGCGAGCCGGGGTGGTGGACGCCGGGCAGGTCGAAGTCGTGGTGCCAGGCCCAGGGGATGGTGGCCCCCGGCGGGGTGAGGAAGTAGTCGTGGTCGAGGAGCGCCACGTCGGGGCCGACCAGCCGGCGCACCAGCGGGAAGACCGCCGGCTCGACGACGAGGTCGAGGAAGACGGGGTCGTACTCGAGGATGCCGAGCACCTGCTCGAGGTCGGGGCGGCGGACTCCGGGGAGCGACGGGTCGGCCCGCCAGCGCGCCTCGGCGGCGTCGGCGGCACGGCGCAGCGCGGCGACCCGCGCCGGCGGCAGCGCCCCCGGCAGCACCAGGTAGCCCTCCTCCTCGAAGAAGGCGATCCGCTCGTCTTCGCTCACCCGTCCTCCGCGCCTGCGTGGAGCTTCGAGAGTCGCGACTATACTGCGTCGATGCCCGGACCGAGCCGCGGCGGCGAGCGCCCCGAGGTGCGCTGGGAGCGGATGCGCCCCGACCAGCTCGAGGCCGCCTTCACCGTCTGCCCGGCGGTGTGGCTCGCCTACGGCCTCTGCGAGCCGCACGGCCCGCACCAGGCGGTCGGCCTCGACGCGCTCAAGGCGCACGGGCTGGCGGTGCGCGCGGCGGAGCGGCACGGCGGCATCGTCGCCCCGGTCGACTGCTGGCACGTCCACGAGCTCGGCGGCTACGCGATCTGGGCCGAGCGCGAGATCGGGGAGGCGCGGCCGTGGCTGACCGCGGTGCCGCCCTGGGTCCACTTCAGGAACGTCTGCTACCACCTGCGCGCCGCCGAGGCGGCGGGCTTCCGCGCCGCGGTGCTCGTCACCGGCCACCACGGGCCGAACTACCAGGACCTGGCGCTCCTCGTCGAGCTCGCCCAGCCGTCCCTGCGGATGCGGGTCGCCGGGCTGCCCGACTTCGCGGTCAACCGCCCGGGCTTCCCCGGCGACGGCGCCGACGGCGACCATGCCGGCAAGGTGGAGACCTCGCTGCTCCTGGCGCTCGCGCCCGAGTGCGTCGACATGGGGCGGCTGCCGGAGCGCTTCGAGCGACCCTGCTTCGCGCTCGGCGCCGACGCCGGCGAGGCGAGCGCCGCGGCGGGGGAGGCGATGGTCGAGGGGATCGTCGCCGGCCTCGGCGAGGTGCTCGCCGGCCTCCTCGCCGCCTGGGACCCCGAGCGGCCGTCGCGGCTCCTCACCTTCGACGACGTCGAGGCGTTCTGGGAGGCGGAGATGCGGCCGCGGCTCCCCGAGCTGGCGAGCATGCAGCCGACCTGGTACGAGAAGCCGGCGCCCGACCCCGGATCGCGCTGGCGCGCCAACTGGCGGGCGGGGCGCTTTGGTTGAGCGGACGGCGGGGCTAGAGGCCGAGGAGGTCGGCGACCGCGTCGGCGGTGGCGGCGAGGTCGCGGGAGCCGTCGACGGCGAGGACCGGCAGGCCGAGGCGGCGGGCGTCGCGGGCGACGCGGGCGGCGAAGAGGCGGTCGCGCTCGAGCCAGGTGCGGCGCGCCAGCTCGCGGTCCGGGCAGCGGGCGAGGAGCTCGGCGGTGGCCGGGCGGCGGGCGGCGACGGTGGGGCGGAAGGCGTCGTCGGCGATCAGGAAGGCGGCGCGCGGAGGTCGCGCCGCGGCGGCGACGAGGTCGGGGAGCAGGCCGCATCCCTCGACGAGGAGCGGGCGGTCGGAGCGCGCGGCGAGATCGGCGGCGAGGTAGGGGAAGGCGGCGCGGTGGAAGGCGGCGAGCTCCGCGGCACGCGCCGCGGCCGGCGGCGCGAAGAGGCGCTCGGGCGGCGCCTCGGCGAGGTCGAGGAACGCGGCGTCGCCGGCCCCCCGCGCCCGCCGGCGGTGCTCGTCGAAGGCGTCGTCGCAGGAGTAGACGGGGACGCCGTGCCGGCGCGCGAGGATCTCGGCGACGGCGGACTTCCCGGCGCACGACGAGCCGCCGAGCCAGAGCACGTGGTCGAGGC
>DATABP010000663.1:0-4471 GCA_036259515.1 Thermoanaerobaculia bacterium
GGCGATGGGGTTCTGCTTCTTCAACAACGCGGCGGTGGCCGCCGAGCGGCTGGTGCGGCGGCACGGGCTCGGGCGGGTGGCGATCTTCGACTTCGACGTCCACCACGGCAACGGCACGCAGCACCTGTTCGAGGAGCGCGGCGACGTGCTCTACGCCAGCACGCACCAGTTTCCCTTCTATCCCGGCACCGGGGCGGCCGACGAGCGCGGCACGGGCGAAGGCGAGGGAGCCACCCTCAACGTGCCGCTCCCCGCCGGCTCCGGCGACGACGACTACCGCCGCGCGATCGAGGAGCGGGTGCTGCCGGCGCTCGCCGCGTTCCGGCCCGAGGCGCTGGTGCTCTCCGCCGGCTTCGACGCCTGGGCGAACGATCCGCTGGGCGGCATGCGGGTGAGCGAGGGCGGGTTCGGCGCGTGGGGTCGGCTCCTCGGCGCGCTGGCCGACGAGGTCTGCGGCGGCCGCGTCCTCGCCGTGCTCGAGGGCGGCTACGACCTCGCCGCCCTGCCGCGGCTCGTCGCGGCGCACCTCGCCGGCCTCGACGGGGCGTAGCCGGCCGGGCCGGGGCCCGGCCTCGGGGCGGTGCGCCGTTCAGCCGATTGACGAATATCAACGTCTATGCATAGGATCGCCTGGATTGTTCACGCAGTGCTTGAGGTTCCCGGGACGCCGGGACCGCGGAGTCCGCGGGCGCGGCGCGGGGCCGGGAAGGAGGACGACGTGAAGCGCGACGTGCTGAGGATGGGATTCGTGTTCGCCGCCGCGGCGCTGGCCGCCGCCGTCGCCGTGCCGAGCGCGCTCGGCCAGGGCGACCGGCCGTTCGGCCGGATCGGCGAGCTCCAGGGCAGGAACGCCGGCTCGGGCGTCGTCGACCTCGCCGGCTGGGCGCTCGACGACGACGGGGTGGAGTCGGTCGACGTGACCGTCGACGGCGTGGTCGTCGGGCGGGCCCTCTACGGCGGTGCGCGGCCGGACGTGGCGGTCATCCATCCCGGCTTCCCCGACGCCGGCCAGTCCGGCTTCGTCTTCGAGCTCGACACCACCCGCTTCGTCAACGGCCTCCACCTGGTCGGCGGCGTGATCACGGCGACCAACGGCGAGCGCGCCTTCCTGCCGCCGGTGGCGATCCAGTTCGTCAACTCCTCGGCGCTGCTCGAGCCGTTCGGCGAGGTGCGCCACCCGCTGCCCAACG
This sequence comes from Thermoanaerobaculia bacterium, assembly GCA_036259515.1. Lineage (GTDB taxonomy): Bacteria > Acidobacteriota > Thermoanaerobaculia > Multivoradales > JBCCEF01 > DATABP01. The sequence goes on from DATABP010000663.1 coordinate 1,191, forward strand.
CCGAGCTGATCGGCAACTGCGACCCGGGCGACCCCGACCGCCGGCTGACCGTCGTCCGCGGCTTCGCGCTCGACGTCGGCGAGGGCGAGAGCGACACCGGCATCGGCTACCTGGAGCTCCTCGTCGACGGCGCGATCGAGGCGTCCACCCGCACCGACTGCGCCTTCACCCCGGTCACCGGCGGCTGGACCGACTGCTACGGCCTGCGCGACTTCGGCCTCGAGGCGGTGTTCCCCGGCGTCCCCAACGCGCCGCACGGCGGCTTCCGCTTCGTGATCGACGTCGGCGCGCTGATCGCCGGCGGGCGGGTCGAGGGCGTCCACCAGCTCAGCGTCCGCGCCGGCGACCTCGGCGACCAGGTGACGGTGATCGACAGCCTGCCGGTCACCTTCCGCTGCGACGACGACCTCGACGAGGACGCCGTCGGCGCCATCGACCTGCCGGTGGAGGGCGGTTTCTTCGGCGGCGTGGTGATGGTCACCGGCTGGGCGATCGACCCCGAGGGGATCGCGCGGGTGGAGATCTGGGTGGACGGCCAGCGGGTGGGCGACGCCACCCTCGGCTTCTCGCGCCCGGAGGTGGCGACCGACCATCCTGGCCTGCCGGGCTTCGACTCGGCCGGCTGGACCTTCGCGCTCGACACCCGCGGGCTGTCCGACGGCCCGCACCAGATGCAGGTGGTGGTGGTCGACGACCTCGGCCGCGCCACGGTGGTCGGCGAGCGGCCGTTCCTGGTCGAGAACTCGCCGGCCGGCCCGGCGCTGCTGCGCGAGGTCGGTGTACGCCCGTCGGATCCGCCGGCGCCGGTGGGCGGCGGGCGGCGGGCGACGACGGGCGGCTGAGGGGGGGTGGGGGTTGGGGGCTCGCTGCGCCCCGCCCCCGCTACCGGTGAAGCCGGCACACATTAAAAAATAGGAAAAAAAACCCCCAGGACACCTCGTCTCTCGCTGCGCTCGATACTCGGGCGGCGTCGGCGGGGTAGCGCCGGGGGCACGCAGCGGCGAGGTGCGAGCCGACCGTGATCCCAGGCGCTGGCTCGTGGCTTCCAAGTCAAGGAGCTCACCAGCCTTCCGCGCGCCGGCACCGGTGAGATTCGAGCGCAGCGAGAATCGAAGTCCTCTGGGGTTTTTTTCTCTTTAATCTTTTGGGGGTGAGCCTCCCGCGGGCCCAGGGCACTCCCGCACCAACTACCCCCTCCGCCCCCTCCGCCGCCGCCGCGCCGTCTACCCGTCGCTGCCCGGCCGCACCACCGGCGGCACCTCGGGCGCCGACTCGGCGGTCGCGCGCGGCGCCGGCCGGTTGGGCCGGCCGAGCTGGCCGGCCGCGGCCGCCGCCTGGCGGCTGGCCAGGAGGTCGCGGGCGCGCTGGAACTGGTCGATCGCCTCGCGCACCTGGACGTCGCCCTGCGCCAGCACCCGGTGCCGCGCCTCCTGCCCGAAGGCGGCGTTGAACACCTCGGCGTGGATCTGGAGCCGCGCGAAGTCCCGGGTCGCCGCGTCGGCGAAGCCCTCGGCGATCTGCTCGCGCTCGGCGACCCCCTGCGCCACCAGCCACTCCGAGAAGCGGTCGAGGGCGTCCTCGGGCGGCGTCCAGTCGGCGTCGCGCACGGGCTTCTTGTTCTGGACGTCGACCGCGTAGTCGAAGAACGCGTTGTGGGCGAGGAGGTGCTGCGAGAAGGCGGAGATGTCCTCGTGCTCGACCACCACGTCGGGGGTGATGCCGCCGCCGCCGTAGACCGCGCGGCCGGTGTCGGTGTAGAAGGCCTCGCCGGCGTTGCCGCCCGGCGCCGCCGGCTCGGTTCCGTTCGTGCCGTCCTCCGGCTGCCCCGCCGGCTCGTAGTTGTAGTAGTCGTAGAACGAGCTGTAGTCGCGCTGGATCAGCCGGCCCGACGGCGTGTAGTACTTCGCCGTGGTCAGCGCCAGCCCGGCGCCGTAGGACAGGTTGTAGACCGTCTGCACCAGGCCCTTGCCCCAGGTCGGGGTGCCGACGACGACGCCGACGTCGTGGTCCTGGATGGCGCCGGCGAGGATCTCCGCCGCCGACGCGGTGCCGCGGTTGACCAGCACCACCACCGGCACGCCGAGCTCGGAGTAGCGGTCGGTGGAGCGGTAGGTCTGGAACGAGTCGCGGGTGCGGCCCTTGGTCTCGACGATCTTGGCGCCGTCGGGCAGGAACTGGTCGGAGACCAGGATCGCCTGGTCGAGCAGCCCGCCGCCGTTGTTGCGCAGGTCGACGAGCAGCCGCTCCATCCCCTGGGCGCGCAGCTTGGCGATCGCGTCGGCGACCTCCTCGCCGGTGGCGCGGTTGAAGTCGGAGATCTGGACGTAGCCGGTGCCCGGCTCGATCAGGTACGCCTGGCGCACCGTGTTCTGCGGGATCTCGGCGCGGGTGACGTCGAGCTCGAGCGGTTCCTCGAAGCCGCGGCGGACGACGGTGATGTGGACCTGGGTGTCCTTCGGCCCCTTGAGCTTGTCGACCGCCTCGTCGAGGCTCATCTTGTCGGTCGGCTCGCCCTCGATGGCGCTGATCACGTCGCCGGCGCGCAGGCCGACCTGCGACGCGGGGGTGCCGTCGATCGGGCTGATCACGGTGAGCTGCCCGTTGCGCGTCGACACCACGATCCCCAGCCCGTAGAAGCTCGACTGCTGGCGCTCGCGCATGCCGGTGTAGGCGCGCGGCGGCAGGAAGCTGGTGTGGGGATCGAGGGTGCGCAGCATGCCCTGGATGGACGCGTAGACGAGGTCCTCGTAGGCGACCTCGGCGCCGTACCGCTCCTGGGCCACGGTCACCAGCTCGGTGTACAGCCGCAGCGTCTGCCGCGCGTCGTCGCCCAGCGCCTCGAGCCGGGTGCCGAAGAGCGCGCCGGTGAGGAGGGCGATGGTGAAGAGGACGAGTCCGACGTTTCTCCAGGATCGCTTCATGATGCGCACGATAACAGCGACCCATTCCGGCTGCTTCCCGGCGCGTCGACCTTGACGGATCGAGGCACCGCGCCGGATCATGTGCGGATGTTCGGGCCGCTCGGGGCGACGGAGATCGTCTTCATCCTGGTGTTGGCGCTCCTGATCTTCGGCCCGCGGAAGCTGCCGGAGGTGGGGCGGACGGTGGGGAAGGCGTTGGGGGAGCTGCGGCGGGCGACCACCGATCTCAAGCGCAGCGTCAACGCCGAGCTGGCGCTCGAGGAGGAGCGGCCGCTGCCGCGGCGGCCGGCGCCGCTGGCCGGCGTCGGCGAGACGGCGGCGGCCGGGACGCTCGCCGCCGTCCGCCCGGCGGCGGGGGCG
>DATABP010000664.1:0-2666 GCA_036259515.1 Thermoanaerobaculia bacterium
GCGGCCGCGGTCCCGCCATGGCCGGAACCGCCCCAGCCGCGCCTCGACCCGCCCGAGCGGCCCGATGACGGCAGCGGGCAGCCGCCGCCCCCACCGCCGCGGCCACAGGAAGCCCAGCCCGTACGCCTCGCGCAGCCGGAAGCCGTCGGCGAAGAAGCGGCCGAACGCGGCGAGCGGCGGCAGCGCCCAGTGGCGGACGGGCCGCCCGGCGAGGAGGACCCACCCTTCGCCGGCGCCCTCGCCCAGGTCATCGCCGTCGGGCAGCGCCCGCCGTCCCGCCCCGCGCGGCGCCAGGAGGTGGAGCACCATCCGCCCACCCGGCCGCAGCAGCCGGCGGGCGGCGGCGGCGAAGGCGGCGGGATCGACGGCGCTCGCCCCGGCGAAGCTCGAGACGACGCCGTCGAAGCTCGCCTCCGGCCAGACGGCGAGGTCGGCCAGGTCCGCCTGCCGCGCCTCGACCGGCAGCCCCGGCTCCTCGGCGTGGCTGCGCGCCAGCACCGCGAGCATCCCGGCCGAGACGTCCACCGCCGTCACCCGCACCCCGCGCCGGGCCAGCGCCAGGGCGTCGAGCCCGGTGCCGCACCCGGCGTCGAGCACCCGCTGGCCGGCGGCGAAGCAGCGCGCGTGGTGCCGGTGGAGCACCCGCCGCATCCACGCGTCCTCGGCGATCGCCGCCTCGTAGCCGGGGGCGAGCGCGTCGTACGCCGCCGCCGCCCGGCCCGCCGCCCACAGGCTGGTCGAGGTCATCCGCTCGCTCCCGCTTTCATCCTTCGTTGAACGCGACTCTATCAGCGGCCGCGAATGCCCGGCGCCGCCGCGCGGTTGCCACCGGCGATGGACGACGAGCGCCGCGACCCGCCCGACTCGCTCGAGGAGCTCCTCTCCCGCGCGCTTCCCGGCGTGCGCCCGCTCCCCCGCGAGGGGCGCGAGCGGATCGCCCGCCGCCCGCCGCCCTCCCGCCGCCCGCCCGGCCGCTCGCGCTCCGCCGGTCCGCCGAGCCGCCGTCCGCGCCTCGCCGTCGAGCGCTACGGCGACGTCGTCACCGGCCTCGCCCCCGGCGCCGACCCCCGGTGGCTCGACCGCCTCCGCGCCGGCGCCATCGCCCCCGACGCCGAGCTCGACCTCCACGGCCGCACCGCCGCCGCCGCTCTCGTCGCCGTCGACGCCCTCCTCACCCGCGCCGCCGCCACCGGCCAGCGCTGCGTCCTCGTCGTCCACGGCCGCGGCCGACGCTCGGCCGGCGGGCCGGTGCTCAAGGACGCGGTGGCGACCCACCTTGCCGCCAGCCCGCCGGCCGCGGTGCTCGCCTTCGCCACGGCCCCGCCGGAGCTCGGCGGTGCCGGGGCGCTGTTGGTGCTGATCGGCTGAAGAGCGGGCCGCATCGGCCAGCGCTTCGGTCGAGACTCCGCTCCTGAGGCTCATCGGGCGAGTCGTTCGGCCGAAACCCGCTTCTCGTCGCTCATCGAGACCACTGTAGAGTCCTCGCCAGAGCGGGTCACCTCGGAGGTGCGCGATGCCCACCTCGCAGCAGCACGTCGACGCCACCACCCCCCTCGGCGCCCGCCTCACCGCCGGCGGCGCCACCTTCCGGTGCTGGGCGCCGCGGGCGCGCGCCGTCCACGTCCTCACCGGCGACCTCGCCGCCGCCCGCGACGACCCCGCCTTCACCCCCGCCGCCGACGACGCGCTGGTCCGCCGCCCGGACGGCACCTGGGCCGGCTTCGTCCCCGGCGTCGCCGACGGCACGCCGTACCTCTTCTGGGTGGACGGCGAGGAGAACGCCGGCCTCAAGCGCGACCCCTACGCCCGCGAGCTGGGCACCGATCCGCCCTTCCCGGACTGCGACTGCCTGGTGCGCGACCCGGGCAGCTACCCGTGGCACGACCAGGGCTGGCGGCCACCGGCGCCGCGCGACCTGGTGATCTACCAGCTCCACGTCGGCGTCTTCCACGCCGTCGACGCGGAGGGCCGCGACGTCCGCGGCCGCCGGCCGGGCAAGCTCCTCGACCTCGTCCCCCGCCTGCCGTACCTGGTCGAGCTCGGCGTCAACGCCATCCAGCCGCTGCCGGTGCAGGAGTACCCGAGCGAGTTCAGCCTGGGCTACAACGGCACCGACTACTTCTCGCCCGAGAGCGACTACCAGGTCGAGGACGAGGAGGAGCTCGCCCGCCATCTGGCGGCGGCGAACGCGCTCCTCGCCGCCAAGGGGCGGCCGCCGCTCGCGCTCGCCGACCTCCGTCCCGGGCCCAACCAGCTCAAGGCGGTGGTCGACCTCTGCCACCTCCACGGCATCGCGGTGATCTTCGACGTGGTCTACAACCACGCCGGCGGCGGGTTCGACGACCGCAGCCTCTACCGCTTCGACCGTCACCCGCGGCCGCCGGGCAGCAACGGCGACGGGCTCTACTTCTCCGGCGCCGGCTGGGCGGGCGGGCTGGTCTTCGACTTCGCGCGGCCCGAGGTGCGGCGCCTCCTGATCGACAACGCGCTGTTCCTGCTCGACGAGCTCCATGCCGACGGCTTCCGCTACGACGAGGTGACGGTGATCGACCACTTCGGCGGCTGGTCGTTCGCCCAGGAGCTTTCGGCGGCGGTGCGCGCCGCGGCGCCGCACGCGCTCCAGATCGCGGAGTACTGGAACGACCCCGGCTGGCGCTGGCTGGCGG
>DATABP010000665.1:0-5618 GCA_036259515.1 Thermoanaerobaculia bacterium
TGTCGTCGTCCTGGGTAGTGTCGCCGGCGCCGGGGAGGATCAAGCGGGTGGAGACGGAGTCGGCGCCGGTGCCGCCCTGGCGCACCGCCTGGAAGGGGGCGAGGCGGTCGTGCCAGGCGAGGATCGGCGCCATCCGCTGGGCGGGGACGCTGCCCACCGCGTGGAGGCCGTCGCAGGTGGAGGCCACGGCCTCGCCGGAGAGGTAGACGGCGAGCGCCTGGCATTCGCGACCGCCCTGGAGCTGGCGGTGCCACTCGAAGGCGAGGCGGTAGGGGCGGATGGCGGTGACGCCGCGCGCCTCGGCCATCAACCGCCGCGCCCACTCGAGCACCAGCCGCCGCTCGATCGGGCCGGCCACCTCGCTGCCGCGGCCGTGGAGCTCGACCTCCTCCTGGCCGACCTCGACCTCGAAGGGGGCGAAGCGGGCGACGAGGTCGGCGAGGCGCATCGGGCGGTCGGGGCGCAGGTACACGCGCGCCCGCAGCTCTTCGCCGCAGAGGCCGGCGGCGAGGCCGTCGAGTCCGGCGCGCAGCACGGCGCAGGGGCTCTCGCCGATCCGGTAGAGGAGCGCCTCCTCGCCGATCGAGCCGGCGGCAGGCGCCTCGGCGAAGCGGGCCGGCACCGCCGCCGCGCCGGCCGCGCGCGCCACGGCCGGCGCGATCTCGCGGCCGAAGGGGACCGTCTGCTGCACGAAGACGGGATCGCCGTCGCCGCCGCGCCCGCAGGCGAAGACGGCGGCGAGGAGGGCGGCAAAGGCCACGGCGAGGAGGGCGAAGCCGCGGATGGAGCGCCCCGGCGGGAGCCCTCGCGAGCCCGCGTCTCCCCGGCGACCCACCGGCGGCGGGGCACCGGACCGGGCCGACCACCGGGCGCGGAGGGTCTCGAAGGCACGGCCGCGCCCGCCGGCACGCGGCCGAGCTCCTCGAGGACGAACGGCAGCGGGCAGGCCGGTCCGAGGCATGCCCGGAAGCCTTCCAAGAAGCGTACCCGGCTCCTCCATCGCTCATCCGGCACCGATCCGGAGGGCCGCCGCCGCTCGCCTCCGCTCGTGCCGGGCTCGCCGTCAGGCGGGGCGGCTCTCCCGGTAACATCGCCGCCATGACCGACTGGTTCGCCCGCCCCGTGCTCCACGTGTCGAGCGTCGAGGACTCGCTCCGCTTCTACGTCGACCGGCTCGGCTTCACGGTCGCCTGGCGCTACGAGGAGGACGGCCGGGCGCGCGTCGCCCAGGTCCACCGCGGGAGCTGCGCCCTCCTCCTCTCCGACCAGTGGCCGGAGAAGGCCGGCAAGGGCTTGACGTTCATCTCGCTGAACGTCGAGCCGCCGGCGCACGAGGCGGAGGTCGCGGCGGTCGATGCCTTGCGCGCCGAGCTCGAGCTCCGCGGCGCCCCGGTCGCGGACGGCCGCTGGGGCTATCGGCTGCTGGTGGTCGAGGATCCCTACGGCAACCAGCTCTTCTTCCCCTATCCGAACGAGCCCGGGGGCAGGGAGGAAGGGCTGGTCGTCCTGCCGCCCGCCGCGGTTTGACACCCGGCCCGCCCCGCGCGAGACTGCCGCCCCGATGTCCTCCGCCCTGACCACCCTCACCCTCCGCGTCAACGGCGAGGACCGCCCCGCCGTCTTCCCCACCCACCACACGCTGCTCGAGGTGCTGCGCGAGGAGCTCGCGCTCACCGGCACCAAGCACGGCTGCGAGCTCGGCGAGTGCGGCACCTGCACGGTGCTGATCGACGGGCGGCCGGTGCTCTCCTGCCTGGCGCTGGCGGCGGAGATGGAGGGGCGGGAGATCGAGACGGTCGAGGGCATGCAGCAGGGGCTGGCCCTCCATCCGCTGCAGGCCGCCTTCGCCGACCTCGGCGCCGCCCAGTGCGGCTACTGCACTCCGGGCATCCTGATGGCCGCCCAGGCGCTCCTCGCCGAGACGCCGCGCCCCACCGGCGACGCGATCCGCCAGGCCCTCGCCGGCAACCTCTGCCGCTGCACCGGCTACCACAAGATCGTCGAGGCGATCGAGCTGGCCGCGGCGCGGATGGCCGGCGACGCGGACGCGACGGCGCCGCGCGAGGCGCTGTACGGCACGCCGGCGCCGGGCGGCGGGTAGCGCGCCTCCCTCACCGCGCGCCACGAACGGGCGGAGCGCGTACGCCGCAGCCCCGCCTTGGATGTTTCCGGCCCCCAGCCTCGTAGTCCCTGGCGACACCGTGCCTCCGATCCGAGAACGAGCTCCGCGCCCGGCAGATGCCGTTCCAGACGACGACGAACGCCTCCACGACCTCGAGGTGGCCGCCACCGAAAGCGACCGCGTCTACGCGACGCCCAATTTCGGGCTGGAGCGCAGCGACGACGGCGGCGAGACGGGGCGAATGCTCCTGGACGGCGGGTTCTTGCTGGACCTGGCGATCGACCCGCTCGACGAGGACCACCTGCTGGTCGTGGTCGGCCAGATCAAGTTCGGCATCACCTACGTGGCGGAGCCACGACGGCGGGGAGACCTATGGCTCGCTGCCGCGAGAAGTGGCGATGCCGGCGCCGCCGGTCGGCGATTACCAGTTCGACCCGATCGATCGCAAGGCGCTCTACGTGACGCGGGGCAACGAGCTCCTGGTCAATCGCGACAGCGGCGTGAGCTGGGAGAGCCTCGATACCCATCCCAGCCGTCCGTTCTCCCCGCCCGTCGTCACGCCGACCTCCCCGCGCCGCATCCTCGTCGCCGCCGCCGGCGAGCTGATGCGGTCGTCGCTCGACCTCCCCCTCTGCCCCGAGCGCCCGACCGCCCTCTGCCTCGACGACGGCCGCTTCCTCGTCGAGGTCGCCTGGGAGGACCTCCAGGGCGGCCGCGGCGCGGGCGTGTCGGCGCCGCTGACCGCCGACGCCGGCACCTTCTGGTTCTTCGAGCCCCACAACGTGGAGCTGGTGGTCAAGGTGCTCGACGCGCGGGCGGTCAACGGGCACTGGTGGGTGTTCTTCGGCGCGCTGACCAACGTCGACTTCGACCTCCAGGTGCGCGACCTCGCCACCGGCCGGAGCCGCCTCTACCACAACCCCTCCGGCCGCTTCGCCAGCCGCGGCGACACCGCCGCCTTCGCCGCCGAGGGCACCGCCGCGGCATCCGCCGCCGTCCCGACCCGGCCTGGTTCATCATGCTGCCCACCCGGGGCGCCGGCCTCGCCGGCGCCTGCGTCCCGGACGGCTCCTCCCTCTGTCTCCTCGACCGCTTTCGCGTCACCGTCGACTGGCAGAACCCCACCGGCCACGGCGGCCCCGGCAACGCCCGTCCGCTGACCTCCGAGACCGGCTGGTTCTGGTTCTTCGACGCCGACAACCCGGAGCTCTTCGTGAAGGTGCTCGACGGACGGGCGGTCAACGGCCACTGGTGGGTGTTCTTCGGATCGTTGACCGACGTCGAGCTCGACCTCGTCGTCGAGGACGCGGTCGGCGGCGGCCGCGCGACCTACCACCACCCGGCCGGCACCTTCGCCAGCCACGGGGACACCGCGGCGCTGCCCTGATCGCCCGCCGTCGACCGGGAAATCCTCGCGGCGCGTCCGTCCTCTCCGGTCGAGGAGGCGGCCGGAGCTGTCCAGCCACCGTCCAGGTCTCCTCGAAAAGGAGGCTCTGTGGCGATGAGAAGTCCGTCCTGGCTGAAACTCGTGTTCGTCGTCGCGCTGTTCATCGTGCTCGCCGGTTTCACGCTGCCGGGCGGGTGGGTGGTCGCCGCCGTCATGGCCGTCACCATCCTGCTCGCCGCGCTCGGAGTCCGTTATCGCAGCAGGTGGGCGGGCCGGTTGCTCCTGGTGGCCCTGCCGCTCGGCCTCGCTTTCTTGATCTCGGCCGGATTCGAGTTGCCTCACCTCCTGCTCGCGCTTCCGGTCGCGTTCGCCCTCCTGGCGGTGGCGCTGCGCCACGCAGGCTGTCGGTCGATCGTGAGCTACGTCTTCTTCTGCCGCTTCGCGATGATCAACGGTTTGCTGCTCGTCCTCCTCGCCCTCGTCGGATGGACCGGCCGGCCGGCCGGTTTCGCACCGCTGATTGTGAACCTCTTCGAGGTGGAGACCTCCGCGGGCATGGTCCTCGTGGTCTTCCTCACCGTCCTCGTCGGCGCCGCGGTGGTGTTCAGTGGGCTGCTGATCACCCGCTCGTCGGTCGCCTTCCTCGACGCGGAGCTGCCCGGAAGGCGCGGGTTCGATGCCGCTTGGTGGTGCTTCGGGCTGCTCGGCGTGATCGCCACCGTCGCCGCGCTCCTCCGCCGGTCGCCCCACGGTCCGGAGCTCGCCCCCTGGGGCGCCGCGCTCTGCGGCCTCGTCGCGGGCGTCCTGGTGGTGGTCGCCGGGCGGATGGCGGCCCTCTACCTGGCTCGTCCCGAGGTCGTGCCGAACGCGATCTCCCGCTGGGCGGCCAGGAAGAAGATCCGCATGGGCTTCGACCTGATGCGGCAGGTGGACGAGCGCCTCGGCGCCGCACCGCAGCGCTGGCGCCGCGGCTATCTCGACGAGCGTGGACGTCTCGACCGGGGACATCTGTTCGCCGCCGTGACCGGCGGCCTGGTCCTGCTCGTCTACCTCGCGGGTTATCGGGTGCTCGACCCGGGAGGCGGTTTCGCCCCGCCGGCGATGAGCTACGTGCTGCTCCTCCTGCTCCTGACTTCGTGCGCCTTGCCGTTGCTCTCGTTCTTCCTCGACCGTTTCCGCATCCCCACCACGTTCGCCCTCCTGGGGCTGTCGGCCGTCTTCTACGCGGTCAACGACATCGACCACTACTACTCTCTGGCGAGCGCGGCGGTGGGCTCCGAACCTGTCCTGGCCGCGGGCATGTCGATCCCCGCCGCCGCCGAGGACGACGCGCTCAACGCGTTCGAGGCGCGCCTCGACCGGGCGCAGGAGAAGGAGCCGGGCCGGCCGCCGCTCGTCGTCGCGGTCACCGCCAGCGGCGGAGGCATCACCGCGTCTCTGTGGACGACGCTGGTCCTCTCCGAGCTCCATCGCCAGTTCCCGGAGCTGACCGACTCCGTCCACCTCGTCAGCACGGTCTCCGGCGGCAGCGTGGGAGCGATGTACTTCGTCGACGCCCTCGACCCGCAAGCCTCGCAGCGGGGCGAGCTCCAGGCGCGCCTCGACGAGGCCGTCCGCAAGGCCGGGACCTCGAGCCTGTCGGCCACCGCCTGGGGGCTGGTCTACCCGGACCTCCTGCGCCTGCTCGGCGTCGTCCCGCACCCGGAGCGGGACCGCGGCTGGGCGCAGGAGGACGCCTGGCGGCGGACTCTGCGCCCCGAGAAGGATTCCCACTCCGTTCCCACGCTCGACGACTGGCGGCAGCCGGTGCTCGAGGGCTCGATCCCGCTGGTCATCTTCAACGCCACGGTCTGCGAGACGGGGCAGCGCTTTCTCCTCTCGCCGCTGCGCCTGAAGACGCGGAACGACTGCGGTGCCGAGCCTTGCTCCGACTCCTTCGCCGCCGTCAGTCCCTGGTCGCTCTACGACAGCCAGAGGATGCCGGTGGTCACCGCCGCCCGGTTGTCGGCCACCTTCCCGTTCGTCAGCCCCATCGCCCGGCCGATCCAGCACGACGGCCTGGAGGATCACCTCGCCTACCACGTCGCCGACGGCGGGTACTACGACAAC
>DATABP010000666.1:0-2570 GCA_036259515.1 Thermoanaerobaculia bacterium
CGCCGGCGCGGCGGCCGCCGCCGCGCAGCCGGGGCCGCCGCCGTCGGAGGAGGACCTCGCCGCCGCCCGCGCCGTCTTCGCGGCCAACCTCGCCGCCATCGCGGCGAAGGACCGCGACGCCTACCTCGCCACCTACCTCCACGCCCCCACCCTCGCCCGCACCGGGTTCGAGGGGCCGCTGGTCGGCTTCGAGGACTTCGCGGCGCAGGCCGGGGAGTGGCCGGACGTGTTCGAGGGGCGGGACCTCGAGCTGGTGCCGGTGGCGGACGGGGTGATCTACGGCACCTACCGCTACCGCGTGGCCTACGCCGGCGACGAGCACCGCGGGATCAGCGAGCGGGTGTTCGTGGAGACGCCCGGCGGGTGGAGGATCGCGGTGACCTCGGCGTTCGACGCGCCGCCGGGGACGCCGCCGCCGCCGCTGGCGCTGGTCGGCGGCACGCTCCTCGACGGCACCGGCGCGCCGCCGGTCGCCGACGCGGTGGTGGTGCTGCGCGGCGGCCTCGTCGACTGCGCCGGGACGCGCGCCGCCTGCCCGGTGCCGGAGGGGATCGAGACGGTCGACGTCGCCGGCCGCTGGATCACCCCCGGCCTGGTCGACGCCCACGTCCACTTCTCGCAGACCGGCTGGGCGGACGGGCGGCCGGACGCCCTCGACGCCCGCGACCGCTTCCCCTACGCCGAGACGATCGCCGAGAACGCGGCACGGCCGGAGCGCTTCTTCCGTTCGTATCTCTGCTCGGGGGTGACGGCGGTGTTCGACGTCGGCGGCTACCCGTGGACGCTCGACCTCTCCGAGCGCGCCGAGCGCGACACCCTGGCGCCGCGCGTCGCCGCGGCCGGGCCGCTCCTCTCCACCTGGGACTTCTGGCTCAACCTGCCGGGCGAGCGCCAGTTCGTCTACCTCGCCGACGAGGCCGCCGGGCGCGACGGCGTCGCCTGGCTCGCCGCCCGCGGCGCCGACGCGGTCAAGGTGTGGCTGATCGTCACCGGCGAGCGGCCGTTGGACGAGATGGAGCGCGCGGTGGCCGCCGCCGGTGCCGAGGCCGAGCGCCGCGGCCTGCCGCTCGTCGTCCACGCCACCGGCCTCGCCGAGGCGAAGGCGGCGCTCGGCGCCGGCGCCGACGTGCTGGTCCACGGCGTCGACGACCAGCCGGTCGACGAGGAGTTCCTCGACCTCGCCCGCGCCGCCGGCACCGTCTACACGCCGACTCTGACCGTCCCCGGCGGTTACCTGGCGCTGTACCGCTCCGCCGCCGGCGGCGAGCCGCCCGCGGTCGACGACCCGAACGGCTGCGTCGATCCGGAGACGCGGGCCAAGGTCGCCGCCACCCCGGAGCTCGACCCGCCCCCCGGCCTCGACCTCGACCGCGTGGCCGCCCGCCTCGCCGCCCAGCGGCGCGTCGCCGACGAGAACCTCCTCCGCGTCCACCGCGCCGGCATCCCGGTCGCCCTCGGCACCGACGCCGGCAACCCGCTCACCCTGCACGGCCCGGCGGTCTACGCCGAGCTCGAGGCGATGCAGGCGGCGGGGCTCTCCCCGATGGAGGTGCTGGTCGCCGCCACCCGGAACGCCGCGCGCGCGATGGGCCGGCCCGACCTCGGCACGCTCGCCCCCGGCCAGGCCGCCGACCTCCTCGTCCTCGCCGCCGACCCCACCGCCGGCGCCGCCGCCTTCCGCTCCGTCACCCACGTCGCCCGCGGCGGCGTGCTGCGGCCGGTCGCGGAGCTCGGGCCGCTGGCGGCGGGCGGCTCGCCCTAGGGCGCCGTCGGACCCTCGCCGTCGAGGAGGCGGCGGAGGAAGTCCTGCTGCGCCTCGCTGAGCCCGTCGAGCTGCCCGCGCTCGAAGCGGGTGGTCGCGTCGACCGTCGCCTCCCGCCAGCGGCTGGCGGCGCCCGGCTCGGGCCGGAAGGTGGCGCCGAACAGGCTGGCGCCGCGGAAGTCGGCGCCGCGGAGGTCGGCGCCGCGGAAGTCCGCGCCCTCGACGTCGGCGTCCCGGAGGTCGGCGCGCCGCAGGTCGGCGCCCTCGAGATGGGCGTTCGAGAGGTTGGCGCGCGAGAAGCGGGCGTCGGTCAGCACGGCCTCGCGGAAGGAGGCGTTGCGGAGCACGGCGCCGCGGGCGTCGAGGCGGGCGAGGTCGCGCCGCTCGGCGTCGAGGCTCAGGAGGTCGCGCCCGGAGAGGTCGCGCGCCTCGAGCAGGCGGCGGGCCTCGCCGCGGTCGACGTTCGCCGCGATGTAGCGCTGCTCCTTCCAGGGGTCGGCCACGTTGTGGTACCCCATCTCCGCCTCCCAGTAGCCGAGCCGGTCGTCGGCGAGGAGCTCGATCCGCTCCAGCCACTTGAGGCTCTTGTAGAAGTACCGGCCGGGCACCACCGTCCTCACCGGCCCGCCGTGGATCTCCGCGAGCGGCTCGCCGTCGCTGGTCAGCGCCACGAGGGTGCCCAGGGCGAGGGCGTCCGCCAGCGGGAGCGAGGTGCTGTGACCGCGCTCGCTCCGCGCCACGAAGGAGACGAACCGCGCCTCCGGGAGCGGCCGGCTGGCGGCGAGGAGCGTGGCGAGCGGCACGCCGC
>DATABP010000667.1:0-2064 GCA_036259515.1 Thermoanaerobaculia bacterium
CGGAGCGCGCGCGGCGGCGGCCGACTTTCCGCTCCGCGTGCCGCGCGGCTTCGTCGCCCGCATGCGGCCGGGCGACCCGCGCGACCCGCTGCTCCTCCAGGTGCTGGCGGCGGCGGCCGAGGTCGAGCCGGTGCCCGGCTACGGCCCCGACCCGCTCGCCGAGGCCGGCGCGCAGCCGGTGCCCGGCGTCCTCCACAAGTACCGCGGCCGCGCGCTCCTCGTCGTCACCGGCGCCTGCGCCGTCCACTGCCGCTACTGCTTCCGCCGCCACTTCCCCTACGGCGAGCGCGGGCTGACGAGGAGCGCCGAGGCGCGGGCGCTCGCCTGGCTGGCCGGCGAGCCCTCGATCGACGAGGCGATCCTCTCCGGCGGCGACCCGCTGACCCTGCCGGACGACCGCCTCGCCGGCCTCGCCGCGCGCCTCGCCGAGGTCCCCCACCTCCGCCGCCTGCGCCTCCACACCCGGCTGCCGATCGTGCTCCCCGAGCGGGTCGACGAGGCGCTCCTGGCCTGGCTGACCGGCACGCGGCTCGCGCCGGTCGTCGTCGTCCACGCCAACCACGCGCGGGAGATCGACGGCGCCGTCGCCGCCGCCCTCGGCCGCCTGCGCGCCGCCGGCGTGCCGGTGCTCAACCAATCGGTGCTGCTGGCCGGCGTCAACGACTCCGCGGACGCCCTCGCCGAGCTCTCGGAGGCCCTCTTCGCCGCCGGCGCGCTGCCCTACTACCTCCACCTCCTCGACCCGGTCGCCGGCGCCGCCCACTTCGCCGTTCCCGAGGAGCGCGCCCGCGCGGTCCACGCCGCGCTGGCGGCGCGCCTCCCCGGATACCTGGTGCCGCGGCTGGTCCGCGAGGTGCCCGGCGCGCCGGGGAAGGTGCCGGTGGCGGCGCCCGACGGCAGCGCGCCGGACGGCGCCTGAGACGCCCCGGCGCCGCCGCTGTCCCGTTTCGCCGCCCCGGGCGCACTGCAACAGGACATGAGCGCTCATCTCGGGGTCCATTCCCACGGGGCGAACCCGTGGATCGCATACCGCCGCGCCCGTCCGAACGCGCGGCTTCGCCTGTTCTGCTTCCCCTACGCCGGCGGCGGCGCCTCGGCCTACCGCGGCTGGGGCGAGGAGCTGCCGGAGACCGTCGAGGTCTGCCCGGTGCAGCCGCCCGGCCGCGAGGGCCGCATCCGCCAGTCGCCGCTCTCGGACCTCGACGAGCTCCTCGCCGCCTTGGACGCCGGGCTCTCCGCCGAGCTCGACGAGCTGCCGCACGCCTTCTTCGGCCACAGCCTGGGCGCCATCGTCGCCTTCGAGCTCGCCCGCCGCCGCCGCGCCCGCGGCGCCGCGCCGCCGGTGCACCTCCTGGTCTCCGCCCACGCCGCGCCCGCGATCCCCCCGGACGACGAGCCGCTCCACGACCTCCCCTCCGACCGCTTCCGCGAGCGCCTGCGCGGCCTCAACGGCACCCCGGCGGAGGTGCTCGACCATCCCGAGCTGATGGAGCTCGTCGAGCCGCTGCTCCGCGCCGACTTCCGCCTCAACGAGACCTACCGCTACCTCCCGGGCGCGCCGCTCGACTGCCCGCTGACCGCCTTCTGCGGCTTCCGCGACCACGAGGTGCCGCGCCCCAAGATGGAGCCCTGGGCCGACGTCACCACCGGCCGCTTCCGCCTCCACATGCTGCCGGGCGACCACTTCTTCCTCAACGGCACTGGCCGGCCCCACCTCCTGCGGCTGGTCAAGGACGCCCTCGAGTGGCAGATGGCCGGCGACGCGCCGCTGCGGGAGTCGGCGCCGCCGCTGCGGGCGGCGGGGGCCTGAGCGAGCCCGGTCCGCCCGCGCCGTCCCCGTTCATCGGCATTTCCGCACCCCTGTAGGTAGTCAGGCACTGGCTGCGGGCGCCCGGCGTGGGTGCCCCTCGTAGACCGTTCCGAAAGGAGCTCGCTCGATGAGCCGCAGCAGCATCCCCTCAGCCGTCCGTCTCCTCCGCTCCCATCCCCTCCTCCGCCGGTCGGTCGCCGGCTGCGCCGCCGGCGCGCTGGCCGTCGTGCTGGCGCCGGCGGCCGCGGCGCAGC
>DATABP010000668.1:0-1755 GCA_036259515.1 Thermoanaerobaculia bacterium
GGCCGCCTTCCGCCGCGTGCGCGGCCGCCCCACCTCGGACGTCGAGGTCGGCCGCGCCGGCTTCTCGAACGAGCTCGCCGCCCACGTCTTCGAGATCAAGAACCCGGCTCCGCTCGAAAGCCTGGTCGAGGCGGAGGCGGCGCTCGTCGACGGCGTCCGTTTCTTCGACGACCTCCTCGCCCGCGAGTGGGGCGCGCGGCTGCTCCCCACCGGCATGCACCCGCTGATGGACCCGGCGCGGGAGGGCGAGCTGTGGCGGCGCTCCGGGCGGCGCATCTACGAGACCTACGACCGCGTCTTCGGCGTCCGCGGCCACGGCTGGCTCAACCTCCAGAGCTGCCACGTCAACCTGCCGTTCGGCGAGACCGAGGCCGAGACGGTGCGCCTCCACGACGCGATCGCTCTCCTCCTGCCCTACCTGCCGGCGCTCGCCGCCTCGTCGCCCCTGGTCGAGGGAGCGCTCGGCCCGGCGGTCGACAACCGGCTCGCCTTCTACCGCGGCAACCAGCGGCGGGTGCCGTCGATCGCCGGCGGCGTGGTGCCCGAGCCGATGGTCTCCTTCGCCCACTACCGCCGCCACGTCCTCGGCCGCATCTACCGCGACCTCGACCCCATCCCCGAGGCGGCGCCGCTCCACCACGAGTGGGTCAACTCGCGCGGCGCCATCGTCCGCTTCTACCGCGACTCGATCGAGATCCGCGTCCTCGACACCCAGGAGTGCGTGGCGATGGACGTGGCGAACGCCGCCTTCGTGCGCGGCGCGCTCCGGCGGCTGGTGGCGCGGATGGAGGCCGGCGAGGTGGAGACGCCGCCGCACGCGACGCTGGTCGCCGACTACGAGGCGGCGGTGGCCGACGGCACGGCGGCGCGGGTGGCGGCGCCGCACCTGCGGCGGGCGGCGGGGGTGGGGGAGGGCGGTGCGCTGTCGGCGGGCGACCTCCTCGCCGGGCTGGTCGAGGACGCCCGGTCCGCGCTGGCGGCCGAGGAACGGCCGAGCCTCGACCGCGTCGCCGCCCGCCTCGCCGGCGGCAACCTCTCCGAGCGCATCCGCCGCCGCCTCGCTCCGGTCCCCGAGCGCCACCGCCGCGCGGCGATCGTCGAGCTCTACCGCGAGCTCGCCGACCACCTGCGCGCGAACCGGCCGTGGGAGGGCTGACGGGCGCGACGAACGGGGCCCAGCGGGCCGGGCGGTGCTAAGATCGTGAAGCTTCGATCCACCTGCTCGCGGAGGTCCTGCCGTGCCCTTCCCTCGCCGTCTGCCGCGCGGAACGCGCCTCCTCGTCGCCTTCCTGCTCTTCGCCGTCCCCGGCCTCGGCTGCTCGGGATCGAGCCCCAGCGAGCCGGGCGGCAGCGGTCCGTCGCCGGCGTCGGTCGAGGCGAGCGCGGTCGCCCGCGTCAACGAGTCGCGCCGCGGCGACGGCAAGGGGGAGCTCCTCCTCGATCCGATGCTCTCCGAGATGGCGCGCGCCTACAGCCGGCGGATGCGCGACGAGGGCTTCTTCGGCCACGTCGACCCGCAGGGCGGCGGGCTGGTCGACCGGCTGCGGGGGGCGGGGATCGGGTTCTCGATCGTCGGCGAGAACCTGGCCCAGGTCGGCGGCGTCTCCGACCCCGCCGCCGTCGCCCACCGCATGCTGATGGAGAACGCCGCCCACCGCGCCAACATCTTGGACGCCCGCTTCACCGAGGTCGTCATCGGCGTCGCCCAGCGCGACGACACCTACTGGATGACCCAGGTGTTCCTGCGGCCGTAGG
>DATABP010000669.1:0-4891 GCA_036259515.1 Thermoanaerobaculia bacterium
CGACGCGTGCCGCTGCTCCGCCTTCCGCTTGACCGCCCCGGCGAGCTCGATGGCCCCGGAGTAGAGGAGGAGCTTCTCGGTGAGCGTGGTCTTCCCGGCGTCGGGGTGGGAGATGATCGCGAACGTCCGCCGCCGCTCGACCTCGCGGCGGAGGACGGCGTGGTCGGGGGCGGTGGAGGCGGAGGCGGCGGCTTCGGCGAGGGTCATGGCCGGTGGGGTAACGCGGGAACGGGGGCGGCGGCTTCCCGTGGCTGCTATCCCACCTTCATGCGCAACGGATGCACGGCGGCGATGGTTCGTTGCCCTACGCGCTCGAGGTCCCCGGCGCCAACGGCCCGGTGAAGCGCAGCTCGCTCCTGCGGCACCTTCGTCGGGACGGCTGTCGTCAAGCCTGGTGCTCCACCGGTTGTTGCTGGTCCTTCCGATCGTTCTCTGCGCGGCGGTCGTTCCGACTGCGAGGGCTGAAGTACAGCATGATCGGCAGCCGGCCGCATGGCGACAGTACGCGGTCAAGATCGTTTGTGGTGGGCTGAACGAGCCTTCCATCCTCAACTCCGGCATCTACCGCACGGCGGTCAACGTCCACAACCCCGATCTCCAGATCGGCATGAGGTTCTGGATCAAGGTTGCGGTCGCCCTGCCGGGCAAGCCGGGTCCGATCACCCGGTTCGTGGAGCTCGAGCTGCCGGCCGACGGCGCGCTCGAGATCGACTGCGGCATGCTCCAGGAATTGGCCGGCGACGACCGGTTCGTCAAGGGCTTCGCGGTCCTGATCAGCCGCGAGCCACTGGACGTCGTGGCGGTGTACACGGCGGGCCGCGGCGACGTGGCGTCGATCCATACGGAACGGGTGCCGGAGCGGGGCTTCGAGGGGCCGCCGGTCTTCCTCGTCCGAGACGAGCCGGCCGGCGACCCTTGCCGCGAGGCCGGCTGCTGCTGCGTGACCCCGCGGAGCCTGTCGGGCACGGGTCCGCGCTGGCCCGACGACTGCGGCCCCGGTCTCGAGTGCAGGGCGGTCCAGCCCGGTGGCGTCTTCCACCCGGCAGTCGGGGCGCGCATCGACGTCAACGTCTGCCTGCCGGAGAACCAGCCGGCGGCGGTGCCGTTCATCCACGGCAGTCAGCCGCCGTACTGTCGGGAGCCCTGACGGTCTCGGCCCGCCGCGTCATCCATGCGGGCGGCGGCGCGACGAGGGTCGAGACGATCGCCGTGCCGAGCGCCGTCGACCCGCTCCCCCCGGAAAGCTTCTTGCACCGCCCCCGCCGTCGCCGGCCGGCCCGTCCGGCCGCGTCGAGAGGTTCGCGTCGGACGATTTCACGGGAGCGAGAGGGGAGCCATGGCCGATCGGAAGCCGCGTCGGGGGGAGGGGGAGCGGGAGGCGCTGTGGTACAAGGACGCGGTCATCTACCAGATCCACGTGCGGGCGTTCGCCGACGCCGACGGGGACGGGATCGGGGACTTCGCGGGGCTGACCGAGAAGCTCGACTACCTGGCGAGCCTGGGGGTCACCGCGCTGTGGCTCCAGCCGTTCTACCCGTCGCCGCTCCGTGACGACGGCTACGACATCGCCGACTACGACCAGGTCAACCCCGCCTACGGCGAGCTCGCGGACTTCAAGCGGTTCCTCAAGGAGGCGCACCGGCGCGGGCTCAAGGTGATCACCGAGCTGGTGATCAACCACACCTCGGACCAGCACGCCTGGTTCCAGCGCGCCCGCCGCGCCGCGCCCGGGTCGACCGAGCGCAACTTCTACGTGTGGTCGGACGACCCGGACCGCTACCGCGAGGCGCGCATCATCTTCAAGGACTTCGAGTCCTCGAACTGGTCGTGGGACCCGGTGGCCGACGCCTACTTCTGGCACCGCTTCTACCACCACCAGCCGGACCTCAACTTCGACGAGCCGGCGGTGCACCAGGCGGTGTTCGACGCGATGGACTTCTGGTTCGGCTTCGGCGTCGACGGCATGCGGCTCGACGCCATCCCCTACCTCTACGAGCGCGAGGGCACGAACTGCGAGAACCTGCCGGAGACCCACGCCTTCCTGAAGAAGCTGCGCCGCCGCCTCGACCGCTCGTTCGACCACCGGATGCTCCTCGCCGAGGCGAACCAGTGGCCGGAGGACGCGGTGGCCTACTTCGGCGACGGCGACGAGTGCCACATGTGCTTCCACTTCCCGGTGATGCCGCGCCTGTTCATGGCGGTGCGCCAGGAGGACCGCTTCCCGATCATCGACATCTTGGAGCAGACGCCGGCGATCCCCGAGACGGCGCAGTGGGCGACCTTCCTCCGCAACCACGACGAGCTGACGCTCGAGATGGTCACCGACGAGGACCGCGACTACATGTACCGCTCCTACGCGGCCGACCGGCGGGCGCGGATCAACCTCGGCATCCGCCGCCGGCTGGCGCCGCTGATGGGCAACGACCGCCGCCGCATGGAGCTGATGAACGCGCTGCTCTTCTCGCTCCCCGGCACGCCGGTCCTCTACTACGGCGACGAGATCGGGATGGGGGACAACATCTACCTCGGCGACCGCAACGGCGTGCGCACCCCGATGCAGTGGTCCTCCGACAGGAACGCCGGCTTCTCGCGCGCCAACCCGCAGAAGCTCTTCCTGCCGGTGATCATCGATCCCGAGTACCACTACGAGGCGGTCAACGTCGAGGCGCAGCAGTCGAACCCGCACTCGCTCCTGTGGTGGACGCGGCGGCTGATCGCGCTGCGCAAGCGCTACCGCGCCTTCTCGCGCGGCACCATCGACTTCCTCTACCCGGCGAACCCCAAGGTGCTCGCCTTCGTCCGCCGCTTCGAGGACGAGCGGGTGCTGGTGGTCGCGAACCTCTCGCGCTTCGTCCAGCACGTGGAGCTCGACATGCGCGGCGCCGACCCGGAGTTCGTCGGCACCTTCCCGATGGAGCTCTTCGGGCGCACGCCGTTCCCGCCGATCGGCGACTGGCCGTACCTCCTCACCCTCGGGCCGCACGGCTTCTACTGGTTCTCGCTCGAGCGCGAGCGGCTGGAGCTGTCGGCGCGGCCGGGGCGGGGCGGGGAGGCGCGCGACGGCGACGTGCCGGCGATCGAGTGGGCCGGCGACTGGCACGACCTCTTCACCGGCCAGGGGCGCGGCCGGCTCGACGCGGCGCTCGAACGGCTGCTCGCGCCGCGCCGCTGGTTCGGCGGCAAGGCGCGCACGGTGAGGAACGCCGCCGTCGCCGACGCGCTGGCGATCGCCGATCCGGCGGCCGGGCTCGACGCCGTCTTCGCCACCGCCGAGGTCGAGTACGTCGACGGCGAGCCGGAGCGCTACGCGCTGTTCGTCGCCTGCGCCGAGGGCGACCTCGCCGACCTCCTGCTCCACGACCAGCCGTGGTCGATCTACGCGCGGCTGGAGGGCGGTGGCCGCGGCGAGGGCGGCGGCGGCCGGCGAGCGAAGGTGCTCTACGACGCCCTGGTGCAGCCGGCGGCGGCGCGAGCGCTGCTCACCGCGATCGCCCGGCGGCGCGGCTTCAAGGGCGGTGGCGGCGAGCTGTCCGGCCACATCACCGCCGCCTTCGGCCGCGCCGGCGGCGCCAGGGGCGAGCTGCCGCCGCGGCTGTCGAAGGCCGAGCAGTCGAACACCTCGCTGATCTTCGGCGACCGCTTCATCCTCAAGCTCTTCCGCAAGCTGGAGCCGGGCGTCAACCCCGACCTCGAGGTCGGCCGCTTCCTCACCGAGCGCGCCGGCTTCCCGCACACCCCGGAGGTCGCCGGCTGGCTGGAGCTCCTGCGCGGCGGCCAGGGGCAGCGCCGGAAGGCCGAGCCGCTGACCGTCGGGATCCTCCAGACCTTCGTCCAGAACGAGGGCGACGCCTGGAGCTACACCCTCGACTCGCTGGGCCGCTTCTTCGAGCGGGTGCTCACCCGCCGCGAGCAGGCGGCCGTGCCGCCGGCGCCGGAGCCGGCGGACGGGCTGGTGCCGGCGGCGCTCTTCGTGGCCTCGCTGCCGCGCGGCGGCGAGGCGCCGGCGCCGCACGAGGCGGGCGAGCGCGACCGCGAGCTGCCGCCGGGTTACGAGCCGGAGCTGATCGGCGGCTACGTCGACTCGGCGCGCCTCCTGGGCGAGCGCACCGCCGAGCTGCACCTGGCGCTGGCCGGCGACGCCGGCGACCCCGACTTCGCGCCGGAGCCCTTCGGCACCCTCTACCAGCGCTCGCTCTACCAGTCGATGCGCACGCTGACCGGCCGCGCCCTCCAGCTCCTCTCCGAGCGCCGCGGGCGCCTCGGCGGGCAGGCGGGCGAGCTGGCCGAGACGCTCCTCGACCGCCGGGCCGAGGTGCTGGAGCGCTTCGGCGCGCTCCTCGAACGCCGCCTCGCCGCCGAGCGCGTCCGCATCCACGGCGACTACCACCTGGGCCAGGTGCTCTACACCGGGCGCGACTTCCTGATCATCGACTTCGAGGGCGAGCCGGCGCGGGCGCTCGGCGAGCGGCGGATCAAGCGCTCGCCGCTCGTCGACCTGGCCGGCATGCTGCGCTCCTTCGACTACGCCTCCCACTCCGAGCTGGCGCGGCAGATCGACGGCGCCCTGGTCTCCGCCGACGACGCGCCAGCGCTCGCCGGGTGGGGGAGGTGGTGGCGGCACTGGGTGTCGGCGCACTTCCTGGCCGCCTACCTCGGGCGGCTCGGCTGGGCGGGCCTCGCCGGGGCGGGCGGGGGCGGCGAGGCGGCCGGCGGTGCCCGGCTGGTGCCGAACGACCCCGCCGACCTCGCGCTCCTCCTCGAGGTCTTCCTGCTCGAGAAGGCGATCTACGAGCTGCGCTACGAGCTGAACAACCGGCCGGACTGGGTGGCGATCCCGCTCGCCGGCATCCTCGACCTCCTGGGGGGCGCCGGTTGAGCCGCCGCGCGGCGG
>DATABP010000670.1:0-1760 GCA_036259515.1 Thermoanaerobaculia bacterium
GGCGGGGCGGTCGATCGACTACGGCTTCTGCCGCGCCTATCCCGGCCCGGAGGGGTTTCCCCGCAGCCCGCCGGCGCCGGCTCCCTCCGAGCAGTAGAGTCCTCGCCGTCGCGTCCATGTCTTCGGGGCTGGTCCCCAGCCTCGCTCGTTTCATCGACCGGAGGACGAGCCATGCTCGACCGTCAAACGTGGCGCCTCGCCCTGGCGCTGCTCGCTCTCGTCGCCGCCGCCCCTCCCGCCGCCGCGGACCCGCCCGGCACCGTCGTCGAGTACCCCATCCGCTACCCCGGCCTCGACCCCGCCGAGCCCAGCGCCTGCCACCCCGCCCAGCCCGGCTCCACCCACGAGATCGCCTTCGACCCGAACGGCGGGCGTCACCTCTGGATCACCGGGCAGAATTACGACCAGGTGGTGCGGGTGAGCGAGGCGGGGGAGATGACCTTCTTCCCGATGCCGGCGGGGAGCGGGCCGCACGGGATCGAATTCGACGCCGACGGGCGGCTGTGGGTGAGCCTGGAGTTCTCGGGTCACGTGGTGCGGCTGGACGAGGACGGCGAGATCGCGCAGACGATCGACGTCGGGCTGGCGTGCCCGACCTGCCCGGGCGGGCGGCTCAACCCGCACCCCCACGGGCTGGGGTTCGGGAGCGACGGGCGAACGATCTGGTTCACCGGCAAGTCGACGGGGACGGTGGGGCGGATCGCGCCGGACGGGACGATCACCACCTTCCCGCTGCCGACGATCGGCAGCGTGCCGATCTACGTGCGCGCCGGCAACGACGGCACCATGTGGGTCACCGAGCTGGTCGGCAACAAGATCGCGCGCATCACGGCGGACGGCGCGGTGGCCGAGTTCGCCATCCCCACCTGGAACAGCCGTCCCATCGCCATCGTCCCCGAGCCCGGCTCGAACGCGATGTGGTTCAGCGAGGAGGCGGGCAACCGGGTGGCGCGGATCGCGCCGGACGGCACCATCGTCGAGCTGCCGCTGCCGCGCACGCAGGCGAACGTGATCGTCGCCGGCCTCGCCTTCGACGCCGAGGGCAACCTGTGGGTGCAGCAGTACGTCGACCAGAACGCGCCCACGCCGGCCGCCCCCAGCCCGCCGGGGAAGGACTACGTCGTGCGGATCGGCAAGGAGGTCCTCTCGGCGCCGCCGGGCGACTTCTCGCGGGTGCCGATCACCTGGTACGAGGTGCCGACGGCGCGGACGGTGATGCACCGCATCGTCCAGGGTCCGGACGGCAACGTCTGGTTCACCGAGCTGGCGGCGAACCAGGTGGGGAAGCTGACGATCGCGCCGGCGGGGGACCGAGCGACCCTCGGAGGCGGTCCGGGCACTCCTCGCCGCCGCCCTGCCGTAGCTCCTCCACCCACCCCGGGACCTCCGGCTCGCCGCGGAACACCTGCGGGTCGACGCCCGCGGTGATCGCCCAGCGGTGGAGCCAGGTGATGCCGCCGGCGCCGGTGTAGCCGTCGGTGGGGCGCGCGTAGGCCGGGTGGTCGAGCGCCTCGCCGAGGCGCACCCAGCGGTAGCCGCGGGCGGCGAGGGCGGCGAGGAGGTCGTCCAGCCGGTCGGCGTTGAGGGCGTTGGCGTGGAGGAGGAGGACCTGCGGGATCGGCTCGCCGACGATCGCCCGCGCCTGGCCTTCGTAGAAGGCGACCACGTCGAGCATGTAGCGGAGGTAGTCGCGGCCCAGCCGCTCGGCGGCGGCGGCGGCGCCGCAGCGCCGGGCCCGGGCGTAGGCGTCGGCGTAGATC
>DATABP010000671.1:0-3075 GCA_036259515.1 Thermoanaerobaculia bacterium
GCGCGAGCGCCGGCGCCCACCGTCGCCTCCGCCACCGCTCCCTCGTCGGCCTCCCGCGCCGCCCGCAGCGCGAACCCCAGCTCCTCCTCCTCGCCGATCCTGCCGTCGAGCCGCGCCGCCCGCGTCGCCGCCAGCGCCCCGCCGATCGCCGGGCCGGGCGGCACGCCGGCGGCGCCCAGGTCGGCGCCGCGGACCGTCAGGCGGAACGCCCGCAGCTCCGTCAGGTCCCGCCGCACCCGCTCGCGGACCGGCTCGGGGCCGGACGCCAAGAGCAGCAGGAGGTCCTCGCCGGGAAGGTCGGCGAGCGCCGCGGACACCTCGTGCGGCGCCGCCTCCGGCCGCTCCAGCGCCGCGCGGGCGGCGTTCAGGCGCGCGGCGGCGCCCGAGACCACCGCCCGGTGGGCGCCGGCGAGCATCAGCCGCTCGGCCAGCCGCTCCACCCGCGCCGGGGCGAGGTCGAGGGTGAGCGCGACGAGGAGCAGCCGCCAGAGGAGCACCTCCGGCTCGGCGAGCCCCTCGAGACGGAACCAGTGGAAGGCGCCCAGCGCGTCGGCGAGCCGCCGGCGCATCGCGTCGTCGGCGCGCAGCTCGGGGTGGAGGACGGCGAGGAGCCCCAGCTCGGCGAGCCGGTCGATTCCCGCCGGCGCCACCGCCGGGTCGTCGAGCAGCAGGATCAGCTCCTCGCGCAGGCGCGAGCCGGAGAGGCGGTCGAAGGCGCCCTCCTCGAGCGCCACCTCCACCAGGTGCAGCGTCTCCGGGGCGATCGCGAAGCCCAGCCGCTGCTCCAGCCGCACGGCGCGCAGCACCCGCGTCGGGTCGTCGAGGAACGACAGGCTGTGGAGGACGCGGAGGACGCCGTCGGCGAGGTCGCGGCGGCCGCCGAAGTGGTCGATCAGCTCCGGCCGCCGCTCGGGGCCGAGGCGGATCGCCAGCGTGTTGATCGTGAAGTCGCGCCGGTAGAGGTCCTGGCGGAGCGCCGAGGTCGCCACCTCGGGCAGCGCCGCCGGCTGGCGGTAGAACTCGCTCCGCGCCGTCGCCACGTCGACGTGGAAGCCCTCGGCGTCGACCACCACCGCGGTGAGGAACGCCCGGTGCTCGCGCACCCGTCCGCCCAGCTCCGCCGCCAGGAGCCGCGCGAACCACGGCCCGTCGCCCTCGACGACGAGGTCGAGGTCGCGGTTGTCGCGGCCGAGGAGGAGGTCGCGCACCAAGCCGCCGACCAGGTAGACCGGCACCTCGTGCTCGCGCGCTAGGCGCGCCGCCACCTCCACCCGCCGCGCCAGCGGCTCGGGAAGCCCCTCGATCAGCCGTGCCGCCGACTGCCGGTGGATGCGCAGGTGCTCGGCGCGCTCGACCGACACCTCCTCGGCGGCCAGCCGGGCGTGGAGGTGCCGCAGCACCTGCATGCGGGAGATCAGCCCCGAGGCGCGCCGCGTCGCCGCGTCGCCCACCAGCACGAAGCGCGGGTGGCGGGTGAGCATCCGCCGCCCCACCTCCTCCGCCGGCGCGTCCGGCGCCACCCACTCGAGGTCCGTCTCCATCACCCGCTCGACCGGGCGCTCGTCCATGCCGTGCTGGAGGGCGGCGTCGAGGAGCTGCCGGGTGACCGCTCCCGCGAGCGCCGCGCCGCGCCCGGCCGGCTCCCCCGGCGCGGCGACCGGAGCCGCGTTGACCCTTCGTTCGACGAGCAGCTCCTTGGCGCGGGCGACCGAGGTGCCGGCGGGGACGACGACGAAGTCCCGCACCCCGAGATCGGCGGCGCGGGCGGCCGGCGGCAGCAGCGCCGCGAGGCGCCCGAGCAGCCGCTCGCGCACCTCGAGGACCGTCCTCCCGTGCACGCGCGCAGCCGCGGCGTTCCGGTGCCCGCCGCCGCCCAGCTCGCCCAGCACCTCGCCGAGGTCGACCCCCTCCACCTCGCCGCGCGCGATGACCTGCACGTTCTCGCCGTCGCCGAAGAGGGCGAAGAGGAGCGGCACCCCGGCGAGCTCGATCGCCCGCGACACCAGCGGCGCCAGCTCGTCGACGTACTCGCCCAGCTCCAGACCGACGATCCCCACCCGGTGCCCGGAGAGCCGCACCACCTCGAGCCCCTGCACCATGCGGTGGAGGACGTCGAGGTGGAGCGGGTCGAGCCGGAAGGTGGCCCAGCGCCGCACCGCCGCGAGGTCGCCGCCCAGCTCGAGGAGGCGCGCCGCGGCGCGGAGGTCGCGCGGCGAGGTCACCCCGTAGGCCAGCGACCCGGTGTCTTCGTAGAGGCCGAGGAGGAGCACCGTCGCCTCCGCCGCGGTGGGCTGGATGCGGCGGGCGTCGAGCTCCTCGACCATCAGCGTCGCCGTGGCGCCGACCGTCGTATCCACCCGGCCGCCGGCCAGGGGCAGGTCGTCGTCCGAGTCGGGATGGTGGTCGTAGGCGAACACCGGCACCTCCGGCCGCTCCGCCAGCCATTCCGCGAGCACCCCCAGCCGCCGCCGCTGCCGCACGTCGCACAGCACCACCCGCTCGATCGCCGCCGGATCGACCTGCCGCTGCTTGACCTCCTCGAGCTCGACGAGCCGGCTCTCCGCCAGCATCCGCCGCACCGACTCCTCCCGAGAGCCGGGAAAGAACAGCTCCGCCCCGGGAAACAGCCGCCGCGCCGCCAGCATCGCGCCCAGCGCATCGAAGTCCGCCCCGAGATGGGTGGCGATCAGCTCCACCGGGGGAGTCTAGCTCGGCGCCCCCGCCGCCACCTCGGCCGGCAGCAGGTTCGCCACCGCCTCCCGCGCCGGGCCCTCGCGGACGAGGAGCGTGGCGCGCTCGAAGCGGCCGAGGCCCTCGGGGGGGATGCGGAACTGCGGGGTGCCGCCGGTCCAGCCGCAGACGAAGACGGCGCCGGGCTCGCCGGGACGGGCGAGCTCGCGGACCGTCTGGACGGCGGGGTCGTCGTCGAGGTCGACGGTGACGGCGGCGGCGCGGCGGTTCTCGAGGTCGCGGATCCACTCCGGCACCTCGACGCCGCCGTCACCGTCGACCTCGACGACGACCCCGCCGTCCAGACCGTCCGCGAGCTCGCCCGTCCCGGCGAGCCCGGCGCCG
>DATABP010000672.1:0-2941 GCA_036259515.1 Thermoanaerobaculia bacterium
GGTCGTGAGCCGCCGCGGCCGCCACGCCGCCGCCGGCCCGCTCCTCCCCGGCGCCACGATCGGCGTCCTGGGCAGCGGCCAGCTCGGGCGCATGCTGGCGCTCGCCGCGCGGCGCATGGGCTACCGCGTCCACGTCTTCTCGCCCGAGCGCGGCAGCCCGGCCGGCGAGGTCGCCGACCACGAGCACGCCGCGCCCTACGAGCACCTCGCCGCCGTCGACCACTTCGCCGCCAAGGTCGACGCGGTGACCTTCGAGTTCGAGAACGTGCCGGCGGCCACCGCCGAGACGGTCGCCGCCCGCGTGCCGGTGCGGCCGGCGCCGGCGGTGCTCCACGTCTGCCAGCAGCGGCTGCGCGAGAAGGGCTTCCTCGCCGAGCGCGGCTTCCCGGTGACGCCGTTCCGCGCAGCCCGGTCGGAGGAGGAGCTGGCCGCCGCCCTCGCCGCCCTCGGCACCCCGGCCGTCGCCAAGACCGCCGGCTGGGGCTACGACGGCAAGGGGCAGGTGCGGATCGAGGGCCCGGGCGAGGCGGCCGAGGCGTGGCGGCGGCTCGCCACCGACGAGGCGATCGTCGAGGCGTTCGTCGACTTCGAGCGCGAGGTGTCGGTGGTCGTGGCGCGCGGCGCCGACGGCACGGTCGCCGACTTCCCGCTCTTCGCCAACGACCACGCGCGGCACGTCCTCGACGTCACCGTGGCGCCGGCCCCGGTGCCGCCGGAGGTGGCCCGCGAGGCCTCGGAGATCGCCCGCGGCGTCGCCCGCGCGCTCGACCTCGTGGGCGTCCTCTGCGTCGAGATGTTCCTCGCCACGGACGGGCGCCTGCTGGTCAACGAGCTGGCGCCGCGGCCGCACAACTCCGGGCACCTGACGATCGAGGCGGCGGCGACCTCGCAGTTCGAGCAGCAGCTCCGCGCCGTCTGCGGGCTGCCGCTCGGCTCGCCGGCGCTGGTCGCCCCGGCGGCGGCGATGGCCAACCTCCTCGGCGACCTGTGGGACGGCGGCGAGCCTGACTGGCCGGCGGCGCTCGCCGTCCCCGGCGTCGCGCTGCACCTCTACGGCAAGCGCCAGGCGCGCCCGGGGCGCAAGATGGGCCACCTCACCGCCGTCGCCGCGACGGCCGACGACGCCCGCGCCGCCGTCCTCGCCGCCCGTGCCGCGCTCCGTCGGACGCCGGCGGTCGGCTAGGATGGGCCGGAGCTTCCACGAACAGCGACCACGGAGGAGACGCGAATGCGAGCAACGCAAGGAGCGCGCGCGGCGTGGGCGGCGGCGGCGGTGGCCGGTCTCCTGGCCGCCGGCGCCGCCGAGGCGCAGGAGATGCCGCGGGTCAGCCCGCGGGCGAAGGTCGAGCAGCGCATCGGGGTCACCGACGTCACCGTCGACTACCACCGTCCGGGGGTCAAGGGGCGCGAGATCTGGGGGGCGCTGGTGCCCTACGGCGCGGCGTGGCGCACCGGCGCCAACGAGCGCACCAAGATCACCTTCTCGACCCCGGTGACGATCGGCGGCAAGGAGCTCGAGGCCGGCAGCTACGGCCTGGCGACCATCCCCGGCGAGGAGAAGTGGACCTTCGTGCTCTCCAACGTCGCCGACGCCTGGGGCACCTTCACCTACGACGCGGCGCAGGACGCGGTGCGCGTCGAGGTGACGCCGAAGGCGACCGCCCACACCGAGTGGCTGGACTTCGACTTCGAGAACCTCACCGCGAGCTCGGCCGACCTCGTGCTGCGCTGGGAGGAGCTCGAGGCGGCGCTGCCGATCCAGGTGAGCACCGACGCGATCGTCGCCCGCCGCGTGCTGTCGGCGGTCGGCGGCGGCGCCGACTACTGCGCCGAGACCGGCGGCTGCGCCGAGACCGCCGAGGCCTGGGCCGACCTCCTCACCGGCTCGGACCCGAGCTTCTGGAGCTGGCGCCTCAAGGCCCGCCTCCACGTCAAGCAGGGCGAGAGCGCCGAGGCCGCCGCGGCGGCGAAGCAGGCGCTCGCCGCCGCCGAGGGGATGGAGAACCAGCCGCCGGCGACCTACCTCGACGAGATGCGCGGCGTCGCCGCCGGCGGCGGCGGAGAGGCGGGGGGCGGCGGGGGGGAGTAGCGGCGGACGGGATTCGCGGGATCGGCCGGCACGGCGGCCGGCCCCTACCGTGGCAGCTCGCCGGTGGCGGCCGGCGCGATCGGCTCCTCCTCGCCGAGCGCCGCCGCCAGCTCGGCCTGGAGCCGCGCCGCCAGGCGCTTGCGGTCCGGCTCGTGGACCGGCGTGGCGCCGAAGACGACGCGGGCGCGGAAGCCGGGGAGCGCCAGGAGCCGCGGCACGTGCGCGGCGAGCGGCCCGTCCCAGACCACCGCCTCGACGGCCGCCGGCGCCTCCGGCGGCGACCGGTACGAGATCGCCGCCCAGTGCACCGGCCGGCCGGTGGCGACGGCGCCCTGGAGCAGCGCCGGCCGCAGCGGTCCCAGCCTGCCGCCGCCGGGGATGCCGCCCTCCGGGAAGAGGATCACCCCGGCGCCCGTCGCCAGCGCCGTCTCCATCTCCGTCCGTGCCCGCACCACGTCGCGCTTGGCCTCGCGGTCGACGAACACCGTGCCGACCAGCCGGCAGAGGTGGCCGAGCACCGGCCAGCCGGCGATCTCCCGCTTGGCGACGAAGGCTCCGCCGGCGGTGGCGCCGAGGAGCAGGACGTCGACGTAGGAGAGGTGGTTGGCGACCAGCAGGAAGGGCGGCGCCGGCGGCCGGCCGACGACCTCGACGCGCATCCCGACGATGCCGGCGAGGAGCCGCGTCCAGCGCCGGAACACGGCCTGGCTCCAGGCGAGGCGGCGGCGCGGCCGGCCGGCCAGCACGAGCCGTCCGGCGACCAGCGGCAGGTAGCAGGCGAGCGTGGCGGCGGCGATCGCCGCGGCGCGGAGCGGCACGCGGAGGAGGGCTGCGGGGGAGGGCATCGCGGAG
>DATABP010000673.1:0-2424 GCA_036259515.1 Thermoanaerobaculia bacterium
CGAAGCGGCTGAGCGGCGAGTAGCCGCGGATCCGGCCGTTCAGCTTCAGCCGTCCCATCCGCTCCGCCACCGTGGCCGCGGCGGTCTTCACGCGGTCGCGACCGAAGCCGAGCCGCTCCATCATCGCTTCGAAGGTCTCGATGTCCTCGGAGATGCCGGTCGCAACCCGCTGCAACGCCTCGCCGAGGGAGGTTCCGTCGTTCTCGCCCCGGGCGCGCTTGGCCACCTCGCGCCAGCCGATCCCAAGCGCCAGCTGATCGTTCATGTAGATGCGAAGGAAGCGGTCGCCGTCTTCTGCCATAGCGAGGGTCTACCCCGCCGGCCAGGCAGAGAACCGTCCCGTCGCCGCCGAGGGTTTGGGCTATGGCGCCCACGATGCTCCGCCGGTCGCGCCGTTTGCGCCCTCATCCGTCGCGGGTAGGCCGAGGGGGTGAGCGAGCGGACCCTCGAAGAGCAGCTTCCCGGCGATCCGTTCGAGGGCTACGCGCCCCCCGCCGAGCGCCCGCCCCTCCTTTCCTACGCGGCGACGATGGGGACCTTCAACGCGCTCTTCGCTGCGGCGCTGCTCGTCGCCAAGCGGAGCGGCCGCGAGCTTCCCGAGCGCGTCGACCCGGCCGACGTCGTCATGGTCGGCGCCGCCGCCCACAAACTCAGCCGCCTGCTCACCAAGGAGAAGGTGACCGCGCCGCTGCGGGCGCCGTTCACGGAGCTCGAGGGCAAGGGGGGACCGGCCGAGTTGGAGGAGCGCTCTCGGGGCGAGGGCGCCCGCCGCGTGATCGGCGAACTGCTCACCTGTCCCTTCTGCCTCAGCCTTTGGATCGTCGCCGGCTTCTCGCTCGGCCTGCTCTTCGCGCCGCGTCTGACCCGCTTCCTCGCCGCCGCCTTCACGGCATTGGGCATCGCCGACTTCCTCCAGCTCGCCTACAAGGCGGCGGAGGACAAGGCGCTGGGCTGAGGCCGGCGGCGCGCCGATCCCGCCATCGGCGCGGCGGATTCGGCCGCTCGGCTACGACGGGACTTCGACCGACTCGAGCACGCCGAGCAGCTCGGTCACCTCGCAGACCAGCAGGCGCTCCTCGTCGACCTCGACCCAGACGCCGGCCGAGGCCGGGAAGACGACGTGGTCGCCGGGCTGGACCGGCATCTCGACGCCGACGTGCTCCCACCAGTCGAGCCCGGGCCCGACCGCCAGCACGATGCCCTGCTGGGGGGGCGGCTCGTGGCTGCCCGCCGGCACGACCAGCCCCGAGCGCCGGACCCGGTCCTGATCGAGCTCCTTGATCACGATCTGATCGAACAGCGGCCGCAGCCGGTGCCTGACCGACTCGGTGGGATCGGGGACCTGACGGGTGCTCATGCCGTGGAGTTTGACGAACAACCGGCGGCGACTGTGGACTTGAACCGGTCATAGGCGGTTCAAGTCCACAGTCAGTACGCGGTGTTGCGGGAGCGGGGGCGCGGGATCGCCTTGTAGCGGGGCTCGCCGCCCCGCGTCCAGAGCGCCAGGTCGACCTCGGCTGGCGCCAGGCCTCTGGCTGAGGCGAGCAGCTCGACCGCGTGGACGGCGCAGGCCCGCAGCTCGACCTCCTCGGCCGAGCCGTGCTCGAGCAGCTCGCCGTCGTCGAGGCGGGCGGCGAGCTCGGCGTCGAGGCGGAGGACCCCGTCGACCCGCAGGACGTGCGGAACGAGGTTGTCGGCGAAGGCGGTGAGCCGATCGACGCCGGCGAGCGGCGCTACGAACCGATCGAGGTCGGCGGCGACCAGCTGGGCGCGCTTGAAGAACGGGACCTGCCGCCCCTCGTAGCTCGAGCTGTCGGCGAAGGCACGCCATTCGGCCAGCAGGCCGGCGAGAGCCGGAGCGGACCGGTCCGCCGCCTCGGCCAGCGAGCTAAAGCTGCCGCCGTGCTCGTCGCGGACGTGCTCGCCCACGTCGCGCAGCGCCGCCGCGAAGTCGGCCATCAAAGGGTGGTCGGCGTCCTGGCCGGTGACCGCGGCGATCTCGGCGGGCCCGATCTGCGCCAGCTCCGCCGCCGGCCACGCGCCCGCCGCGCGGAAGCGCTCGACGACGCCGGCGGCGATCGTCCGATAGCCGCTGTGGCCGGGGCGCTTGCGGATCGTCGGCCACCAGCCGGAGCCGAAGTTGATCGCACCGAGGCAGACGACGAAAGCGGCACGGGTCTCGCGGTCGCCCTCCGCGAGCTGGGTCGACGGGTCCGGCTCGAGCGGCTCGACGTCCGCCGGCAGGGTGGCGGCGTACTCGCGCAGCGCCGCCTCGTCCAGGACGACCGCGCGAGCCCGCCCCGCCACCCAGGCGCAGGCGGCGCGTACGCGCTCCGGCAGCTGCTCGAGCCGCTCCTCCGACATCGCGCAAGGTTCCCAGCCGAGTCAGGTTTCTGTCGCATAGCGTCAGAAACCTGACTCGCG
>DATABP010000674.1:0-2575 GCA_036259515.1 Thermoanaerobaculia bacterium
GGAGTGGATCCCCATCCACGTGTCCGCGCTGCCGCGCGCGGACCTGCTCGACGCCTTCCTGTGCCAGACCGACCGAGAAGAAGCTCGGCTACTCGTACCGCCAGCCGCTCGGGCCGCGGATCGAGGAGCTGATGTTCCGCATGAATTCGGCGCCGGTGCTGGAGCTCCTCGAGGCGCTGACCGGCATCGACGGGCTGATCCCCGACCCCTACTTCGGCGGCGCCGGGCCGCACCAGATCGAGCCCGGCGGCTTCCTCAAGGTGCACGCCGACTTCAACTGGCACCCCAAGCTGCGCCTCGACCGCCGCCTCAACCTCCTCGTCTACCTCAACCGGGACTGGCGCGAGGAGTACGGCGGCCACCTCGAGCTGTGGGACGCCGGGGTCACCCGCTGTGTCGAGCGCATCCTGCCGGTGTTCAACCGCACGGTGGTGTTCAGCACCACCGACGTCTCGTTCCACGGTCATCCGACGCCGCTCGCCTGCCCGCCCGGCCGCACGCGGAAATCGCTCTCCTTCTACTACTACACCAACGGCCGCCCCGAAGAGGAGCGGTCCGCTCCCCACGACACCATCTTCCGGCCCACCCCCGCGGAGTAGCGAGCCGGTGAGTCGCCGCCGGGCAGCCGACGTGGCGGCCGCCGCGGCGCTGGTGGCGCTCGCCTTCGCGCTCTACCATCGCGCCGCCGGCTTCTGGTGGGCGCACGACGACTTCTTCCATCTCGCCTACGTGGCGGAGCACCCGCCGACGGCCTACGCCCTCGACCCCGAGGTCTGGCGGCGGCTTCCGTTCCGCATGCTGACGCCGCTCCTGATGCTGTCGCTCGACGCCGACCTGACGCTCTTCGGCCCCCGGCCGGGAGTGTTCCACCTGCGTCAGGTGGCGGCGCTCGGGGCGGCGGCGGCGGCGGTGTACGCGCTGCTCCGCGCGTGGCTCCGGCCGGCGTGGTCGGCGGCCGGCGGGGCGCTCTTCCTGGCCGGGCCGCCGGTGGCCTCGCTCGCCGCGCTGCTGATGGCCCGCCACTACGTCGACGGCCTGCTGCTCGCGGTCGCCTCCGCGCTCGCCTGGGTGGCGGCGCTGCGGCGGGGGAGCCGCGGGTGGGCGGCGGCGTCGGCCGCCCTGTGGCTCGCCGCGGCGCTCGCCAAGGAGGTGTTCGTGCCGCTGGTCGCGCTGCTGCCGCTGGTGCCCGGGGGGCGCCCGCGCGACCGCTGGCGGCTGGCGCTGCCGCACGCCGTGGCGCTCGCGCTCTACGCCGCGTATCGTCTCTACCTGCTCGACACCCTGGTCGGCGGTTACGGATCGGCGGTGCCGCCGGGAAAGGAGGCGCAGGCCCTCGCCGGGCTGCCGCTCTCGCTGGCGCGGACGCTGGCGGGGGGCGGCACGGCGGGCTGGCTGGCGCTGGTGCTGGCGCTCGTCGCCGCGCTGGCGTTCCTCTGGCGCGAGCGGCGGGCGACGCCGCTGCTCGCGGGCGGTGCCGTGGCCGTGCTGCTGCCGCTCCTGCCGCTGGCGGGCGAGGTGGCGCCGCGGCACGCCACGGTGGCCTGGACGGCGCTCGCCTTCGCCGCGACGGTGGCGGCGGCGCGGTGGGCGAGGAGCGGGGCCGGAGGGGGGAGGCCGCCCCGGAGCACGGCCGCGGGTCGATGGCTGGCGCCGGTCGGCTTCGCCGTGCTCCTCGTCGCCGCCCTGGCCGCCAACCGCGTCGCCTGGGCGCAGACGGTGGAAGAGCAGCGGCGGCTCGCCGCGGAGAACCGGTTCGCGCTGGCGATGGGGCCGGACGACCTGCTCGATCACCCGGCCGAGCTGCCGGCCGCGCTCGACGCCATGCCGGTCTTCGCGCTGCGCGTCCACGGCCGCCGGCTCGAGCCCGTGGGCCGCTTCGCCGACGACCTCTTCCTCTGCCGCGGTGGCGCCGAAGGCAAGCGGGCGTGGCGGTGGCAGGGCGAGGGCGGACGGATGGTCGCGGTGGGCGCCGCCGAGCTCGCCGCGCGACGCCGGCGAGCGTGTGCGGCGCTGCGCGGCGACGCGCCGCTGTCGGTGCGCCTCGTGCCCTCCGAACCGGTGCTCTGGTGGCGGCTCGGGCCGTACGAGGAGGGCGACTACCGCATCCTGCTCGACGACGGCGTGCGCGCGATTCCGGTGCCCGCCGAAGGCGGCTACTGGCTCCAGCGGCGCGGGCCGTTCCGGCTGCGGGTGCGCTACGGGTCGCCCGCGGGGTGGACGACCTACTCGCCCGAGCTCGTGGTCGAGCTCGGCTCCGGGCGGCCGGTCGAGTGGCGGCGCGGCGCGGCCGAGGAGGGTGGATGAGCCGCCCGCCGCCGGAGATCCGCGACTACCGTCCCGGCGACGAGGAGGCGATCGACCGCGCCTTCCGGCGCGCCTTCGGCGCCGGGCGGTCGCTCGCCGAGTGGGCGTGGAAGTTCCCCGCCGGGGACGGCGGCCGCGAGCACGTGGTGGTCGCCGTCGCCGGCGGCGAGGTGGTCGCCCACTTCGCGGCGCAGCCGGTCGCCGTGCAGGTCGACGGCCGCATCCTCCGCGCCGGGCATTCGGTCGACGCCTTCGCGCCCCCGCGACCGGG
>DATABP010000675.1:0-6316 GCA_036259515.1 Thermoanaerobaculia bacterium
GGGCCCGCGGCGAGCTGGCCGACGCCGAGGTCGCCTACCGGCGCGCCATCGCCGCCGACCCGGAGCTCACCCTGCCGCTCGGCGGCCTCGCCTCGCTCTACTTCGAGGCCGGCCGCTACCCGCAGGCGGCGGCGGTCTACAACCGGCTCGTCGCGCTCGAGCCCGACAACAAGGCGGCGCGGCTGTCCGAGGCGACGGTGCTGATCTTCGCCGGCCAGGACGCCGCCGCCCGCGCCCGGCTGGAGGAGGCGCTGGAGCGCCATCCCGACGACCTCGACGTCCTCGACGTCCTCTCCCGCCACCTCGCCGCCGCCAACGATCACGCGGTGCGCGACGGCGCCCGCGCGGTCGAGCTGGCGGAGAAGGTCTACGCCGCGGCCCCCACCCTCGCCTCGATGGAGACGCTGGCGATGGCGCACGCCGAGGCGGGCGACTTCGCCCGGGCCGTCGAGTGGCAGGAGCGGCTGCTGGCGCGCGCCGCCGAGGAGGAGGGCGAGGTGCCGGAGCGGCTGCCCGCCAACCTCGAGCTCTACAAGAGCCGCCGCCCCTGCTGCGCCGCGGTGGCCGCCGAAGCGGGCGGCGGCGACCCGGCCGGCGGCCGCTGACGGCGGCCACCTCTCCGCCTTTCTGGATTTTCCTCCAAGGGCTTGGATGCGGCGCGCCGTGTTCCACACGGATGTCCCTGAATACATAGGGGCTCTCCGGCGGGTGTCGTTCTTGCAGGTCTGTCGCCCAATCGGTCTATCTTGTGGTGCAGCTCTGAGCGTCGTCGCCCCGCTCGCGCAACCGTCCGCCTGTCCGGCGGAGGGTGGTAGTCCAACCGCCTCCCGTCCGCAGCGGGAGGTCTTCGGAGGAGGATCGATGAGAGGATCTCTGCGTACCGGCCTCGCCTTGGCCGCCGTGGCCTTCCTGGTCGCGGCGCCGGTGGCGCTGGCCCAGAACCCGACCGGCACGATCACCGGCACGGTGACCGACGCCGACGGCGGCGCGCTGCCCGGCGTCACCGTGTCGGCGAGCTCGCCCAACCTGCAGGGGGCGCGCGTCGCGGTGACCGGCGCCAGCGGCGGCTACAAGCTCGCCTTCCTGCCGCCGGGCGACTACACCATCACCTACGAGCTCGAGGGCTTCGGCTCGGCCACCCGCGAGGTGCGCATCGCCGCGGCGCTGACCAACACCGTCGACGTGACGATGACCCTCGCGGCGGTCAGCGAGGAGATCGTCGTCACCGGCGAGTCGGCGACGATCTCCGAGGGCACCACCGGCGCCTCGAGCTACACGCTCGAGGAGATCGACCAGCTGCCGATCGCCCGCGACGTCGGCGCCACCGTGCGGCTCGCCCCCGGCGTCCACGCCACCGGCCCGAACGACGGGGTGACCATCTCCGGCGCGATGTCGTTCGAGAACCTGTGGACGCTCAACGGCGTGGTGATCAACGAGAACGTGCGCGGCCAGGAGCTGCCGCTGTTCATCGAGGACGCCATCCAGGAGACGACGACGCAGGTGTCCGGCATCTCGGCCGAGTTCGGCCGCTTCGCCGGCGGCGTCATCAACGCCATCTCGAAGTCGGGCGGCAACGAGTTCACCGGCTCCTTCCGCACCAGCTTCGACAACCAGGACTGGATCTCGGACAACGAGGGCGAGCTCGCCCCCGACCGCATCGACGAGATCAACGAGACCTTCGAGGCCACCCTCGGCGGTTACCTGTGGATGGACCACATCTGGTTCTTCGGCGCCGGCCGCGATCGCGAGACGGCCGGATCGGTGGCGCTGGCGCTGACCGGCATCGACGTCGAGCAGACCGATGCGGAGCAGCGGCTCGAGGGCAAGCTGACCGGCACGATCGCCGACAACCACACCCTGATCGGCTCGTACCTCGAGATCGACCGCGAGCGCACCAATCAGTTCTTCGGCGCCTCGATCGACCGCGGCACCCTGTCGGACCGCACCGACCCGCAGGAGATCACCGCGGTCAACTACACCGGCATCCTGACGCCGAACTTCTTCGTCGAGGGGCAGTGGTCGGAGCGCGACTTCCAGATCGGCAGCGGCAGCGGCGGCACCGACCGCTCGCTGGTCGGCGGCACGCCGATCACCTCGCGGCAGCTCGGCATCTTCTACTACAACCCGATCTTCTGCGGCGTCTGCCAGCAGGAGCTGCGGAACAACGAGAACATCCTGGCGAAGGGCTCGTACTTCCTCAACACCGAGTCGATCGGCAGCCACGACTTCGTCTTCGGCGCCGACCAGTTCACCGACATCCGCTTCGCGGTCAACCACCAGAGCGCGTCGGACTTCCTGGTCTGGGACTCGGACTTCACCATCGCCGGTGAGAACGTCTTCCCGACCTTCGCGCCGGTCGGCAACCCGCAGGGGCTGCCGGACGCCTGGATCGGCTGGTGGGCGGTGTTCAACGAGGGGGCGGCGCAGCCGACCGACTTCGAGACCACCTCGTTCTACGTCAACGACCGCTGGCAGCTCAACGAGAACTGGAGCTTCAACCTCGGCGCCCGCTACGACGCCACCGACGGCACCGACGGCGGCGGCAACCAGGTGCTCGACGACAGCAAGATCAGCCCGCGCGTCGGCGCCACCTGGGACACCCAGGGCGACGGCGACCTGGTGGTGACCGCCAACGTCGGCACCTACGTGGCCGGCATCGCCAACACCCGCGCGGACGCCACCTCGACCGGCGGCGCGATCGGCCTCTTCCTCAGCCGCTACACGGGCCCGTCGATCAACGTCGGGTGCCTCTCCGGCGGGCCCTGCCTGTCGGCGCGGGACGCGATGCAGCTCCTCTTCGACTGGTATCTCGCCAACGGCGGCACCAACGACGTCGACGGCGACCTGTCGAACCTGCCGAACCTGATCTCGATCCAGATCCCGGGCGCGACGCAGGTCATCCCGGACACCCTGGCGTCGCCGGCGGCCGACGAGTACACCGTCGGCGCCACCAAGCGGCTCGGCAACCGCGGTCTCCTGCGCGCCGACGTCGTCTACCGCGAGTTCGAGGACTTCTACTCGAACCGCATCGACGCGTCGACCGGGCAGGTGCAGACGCCGACCGGTCCCGCCGATCTCACCCTGGTCGGCAACTTCGGCGACAACCGCCTCGAGCGCGAGTACATGGGGCTCCACCTCCAGGGCCGCTACCGGCTGGGCGACCGCCTGACGGTGAACGGCAACTGGACGATCTCCGAGCTCGAGGGCAACATCACCGGCGAGACGGCGGGCTCCGGCCCGGTGCCGGAATCGCCCAACGCGTACCCGGAGTACGCCGAGGACCGCTGGAACAACCCGGTCGGCAACCTCGGCGCGGACCAGCGGCACAAGGTCCGCCTGTGGGCGATCTGGGACGTGCTCGACACCGACCACCACAACCTGTCGCTGTCGGTGCTGCAGAGCTTCTTCTCGGGCTCGCCCTTCTCGCTGACCGGCGCGGTCGACACCCTGAGCATCGTCGGCCCGCTGAACTACGAGACCCCGCCGACGGACGTGACGTACTTCTTCAGCGACCGCGGCGAGCTCACCTTCGACGACATCACCGCGACCGACCTGTCGCTCAACTACTCGTTCCTGTGGAACGCGTTCAGCCGGCAGATCGAGGTGTTCCTGCAGCCCGAGGTCCTCAACGTCTTCAACGAGGACGGGCTGGAGAACTTCGACACCCGCATCCGCACCGCGGTCACCGCCAACGCGGCCGGCGCCTGCCCGAACAGCCCGGCGCCGGACCGCCGCTGCGTCCCGTTCAACCCCTTCACCGAGACCCCGGTCGAGGGGGTGCACTGGGCGAAGCGCGACACCTTCGGCGAGCCGCTCGCCCCCGGCGACTTCCAGACGCCGCGGACCTTCCGCTTCTCGGTGGGCTTCCGCTTCTAGGCGGTCGCCCTCCGCTCGCCTGATCTCGGGCCCCGGCCGCAAGGCCGGGGCCTTTTTCTATGGTGGCGACGCGGTGGGGGTGGGTCAGCCGCCGCCCGCGGCGCGCTCCAGGGCGGCCAGCGCGGCGCGGAAGCGCGGGTCGTCCGGCTCCTTCTCGAGCGCGGTGCGGATCAGCCGGCCCGCCTCCTCGGGGTGGCCGAGGCCGCTCTCGACGACGCCGAGGTTGAAGTAGGCGTCGCCGTCGTCCGGGGCGGCGGCGATCGCCCGGCGCAGCAGCTCGCCGGCCTCGGCGAGGTCGCCCTGCTCGGCGGCGAGGATGCCGAGGTTGTTCAGCGCCTCGGCGTGGGCCGGGGCGAGCGCCAGCGCCCGCCGCCACGCCTCCTCGGCGCGCCGCGCGTCGCCACGCTGGCGGGCGACGACGCCGAGGTTGTACCAGCCCTCCGCCGACTCCGGGTCCGCCTCGACCGCCCGCGCCAGCTCGCCGGCGGCCTCCTCCAGCCGCCCGGCGCGCGCCAGGGTGATCCCCAGGTCGACCCGCGCCTCGCCGTCGTCGGGGTCGTCGGCGAGGAGGCGGCGCAGCAGCTCCTCGGCCTCGCCGAAGCGGCCGGCGTCGCGGTGGACGCGGGCGAGGTGGAGGAGGACCTCGGGCGACTCGCCGCGCAGCGATCCGGCGCGCTCGAGCGCCGCCTCGGCGCGGCCGAGCTCGCCGCGGCGGCGGTAGAGGACGCCGAGGTTGTGCTGCGCCTCGGCGTAGTCGGGCTCGATGCGCACCGCCGTCTCCAGCTCGGCGATCGCCTCGTCGACGCGGCCGGCGGCGGCGAGCGCGACGCCGCGGTTGAAGCGCACCATCGCCCACCCGGGGGCGAGCTCGGCGGCGCGGTCGAGCGCCGCCAGCGCCTCGTCGATGCGTCCCGTGCGGTGGTAGACGATGCCGAGGTTCATGTGCACCTCGGCGTCGTCGGCCAGCACGCGGACGGCGCGCTCGAGCGGCGCCTCGGCCTCCTCGAGCTTGCCCGCCCAGCCGAGCACCTTGGCGAGGTTGAGGTCGCGCCGCGCGTAGTCCCCGCGGTCGAGCGCGCCGACCACCCGCCGGTAGATCGCCTGCCGCCGCGCGTCGCTCCAGGCGCCGACCGGCCGCGCCACGCCGCGGTCGACGAGGAGCGCGAGGAGGCGGCGGGCGACGAGGTCGTGCACCGGCACGTCGGGGTGGACGTGATCGAGGAACAGCTCGTCGCCGAAGATCTCGTGACCCCAGCGGCGGCGGCTCTCGGCGGCGAGGAGCGCCTGGAGGTCGACCAGCGGCACGTCCCGCTCCGCGGCGACGCGGGCGAGCGCGGCGTGGATCGGCTCGATGGCGCGGAGCGGCGCCACGTCCTCGTCCTTGGCGCGGACGAACGCCTCCCGCGCCTCCGGACGGCGGCCGAGGGCGAACAGCGCCCGGCCGCGGCGGAAGTGGATCTCGGCGTTCCGCGGGTCGATCCGGCTCGCCTCGTCGAGCGCGGCGAGGGCGCCGGCGGCGTCGCCGGCGTCGAGCAGGCGGCGGCCGCGGGCGAGGAGCTCGGCGGCGCGCTCGCGGTCGGCGGCGGCGAGGCCGCCGGTGGGCTGCGACTTGAAGGGCGAGAAGTCCTTGAGGTTCTCGACCGTCTGCACGAAGACGATCTCCGCCCCGTGGTCGCGCGCGACGTCGACCATGCGGTGGAGCGACTCCTCGTAGTGCTCGACGACGCCCTCCGCCAGGTCGTCGTCGCGCTCGAAGAGCTCGAGCCCGGTCCAGCCGTCGAGCCGCGCCGCCACCTCGGGCGCCAGCGTCGGCTGGTCGGCCGCGCGGCCGCCCTCGTCGTCGGTCGCCCGCTGCCAGGCCCGCCGCGCCAGCGCCGCGAAGCGGAAGCGGGAGAGCGCCATCCGCGCCCGCCGCAGGAGGGGATCGCCGTCCTGGAGGTGCGCGTAGCTCCGCTCCTCGAGGAACTCGTTGTGGCCGCTGTAGACGACGAAGAGGTCGGGCTCGTAGCGCACCAGCTCCTGCATCAGGAGCGCCACGCGGTAGCTGGCGTAGGACTGCGCGCCGGCGTTGATCACCTCCCAGCGCCGCGACGGATCGGCGGCGGCGAGGTAGCGCTCGAGCCAGCGGCTGAACGAGACGTGGTCGTCGTAGGGGCTGCCGT
This sequence comes from Thermoanaerobaculia bacterium, assembly GCA_036259515.1. Taxonomy (GTDB): domain Bacteria; phylum Acidobacteriota; class Thermoanaerobaculia; order Multivoradales; family JBCCEF01; genus DATABP01. The sequence goes on from DATABP010000675.1 coordinate 6,039, forward strand.
AGGCGGTCGAGCCGCCGACGGTGAACACGCGGTAGGTCCCCTCCGCCTTCTCGTACGGGAACTGCTGCCGGTTGAAGAAGGCGAGCTTCTCGGGGCGGGTGGCCCACAGGCGGGTGCCGTCGGCGAGGGTGCGGGCCTCGAACAGATCGCTCCCCGGGGCGAAGCCGACGAACGGGTCGTCGTAGAGGGCGCCGCGGCCGAGGCCGGCGAGCCGCAGCACGCCCTCGACCAGGGCCAGCGCGACGACGGAGAGGAGGAGCCCGAGGGCGACGAGGAGC
>DATABP010000676.1:0-1983 GCA_036259515.1 Thermoanaerobaculia bacterium
CCAGGTCGACGAGCTCGATGCCGTACTTGGTGAAGTCGTCGGCGACGCGGGTCTTGAGCGCCATCGCCAGCTCGTCGTAGACCTTCGGCAGGTCGAAGAGCGTCGACAGGCTCTCGCCGAGGAGGTCGTTGAGGCGGGCGACGATCACGTCGCGGAACCAGTCCTCGACGCCGTCGGTGGTGTAGGCGCCGACCGTGCCCACCACCGCGTTGACGAAGAGCTGCGGCTCGATCACCCGCACCGCGAACTTGCCGAAGGCGCGCAGCCGCACCATCGCCAGCTCGGCGTCGCGGAAGACGACCGGCTCCTTGGTCCCCCACTTGAGGTCGAGGAAGGTCTTCGTCGAGACGAAGAGCACCGCCGCCTGGAACGGCGAGCGGCCGCCGAACACGGCGCCGGCGAGGCGGCCGAGGAGCGGCAGGTTCTGGGTGGCCAGCGTGTGGCGGCCGGGGCCGAAGACGTCGAGCGCCCGCCCGTCGCGGAAGAACACCGCCTTCTGGCTCTCCTCGACGACGAGCTGGCTGCCGAGCGTGATCGCCGCCGTCCCCTCGCGCGGCCAGCGGCCGACGAGGGTGGTGCCGGTCGGGTCCTGGTACTGGATCACCTGCATCGTCGGGCTCCGTGTCCTCTAGCGGCCGGTCTGGACGACGCGGGAGATCACCGTCTCCCGCTCGGACCACTTCGCCTCGATCCCGGCGAGGAGGTCGAGCACCGCGGCGAGCGCCGCGTCGGGATCGCCCTCGCGCGGCGGCGGCAGCTCCTCGACCTTCGCGGTCAGCGCCTCGAGGTCGTCGAGGAGCGAGAGGTCGAACTCGTAGAGGCGCTGGAGCTCGGCGGCGCCGATCTTCTCGGTGTCGAAGAGGCCGGAGGCGCCGTAGTCGGCGAAGCGGATCGACTCGCCGAGCCGGTCGAGCCGGCGGTCGAGGCGGTCGAAGCGGTCGAGGAGCCCGATCTGCCCGGCGTCGACGTAGGCGCCGGCGGCCTCGCGGGCGCGGCGCTTGAGCTCGTGGACGGCCCCGGCGAGGTGCTCGCGCTGACGGCGGTCGACGTCGCGCCGCAGCTCGCGCTCGGCGAAGCCGGCGAAGCCGGGGATGCGCGCCGTCAGCCGCTCGAGGAAGCTCCGCTGCTCGCGCGCCGCCGCGACCCCGTCGCCCACCCCCCGGCCGCCTGCCGCCGAACCTTCGCTCACCGCCGCCTCCTCCGTCGAAAGGACCGCGGCGATGGTACCAGAGCGGGGGCGGCGTTCAGCTCTCCGGGCGGACCTGGACCTCCTTGACCCGCACCGCCCACGCCGACGGCCGGATCCCCGCGCCCCGCCGCCGCGCCCACACCTGGGTCAGCTCGGCGCCGAAGAAGACGAGCTGCGAGGAGTAGAAGATCCATACCAGGAGGACCACCAGCGATCCCGCGGCGCCGTAGGAGGAGGCGACGCTGGAGTAGCCGAGGTAGAGGCCGATGGCGAACTTGCCGACGACGAACAGAAGCGCCGTGATCCCCGCCCCCACCCACACGTCGCGCCAGGCGATCTCCACGTCCGGCAGCACCTTGTAGATCGCCGCGAAGAGGAGGGTGACGACGACCAGCGAGGCGCCGGCCTCGATCGCCGCCAGCACGCCGGCCGGGATCGGCAGCCGCTCGGCCGCGAAGCTGCCGAGCGCCGAGAGCGCCGCCGAGAGCACCAGCAGGATGAGGAGCAGCAGCGCGACGACCAGCACCATGCCGAGCGCCGCCATCCGCTGGCGCACCATCAGCCGCCAGCCGGCGTCGGGGCGCGGCTCCACGTCCCACAGGTGGTTGAGCGACTTCTGGAGGTGCCCGAAGGCGCCGGTGGCGCCGAGCAGCATCAGCCCGACGCCGACCAGGGTCCCGATCACCCCGCCGCCGCCGCGCGAGGCGTTGGCGATCATCGTCTGGATGGCGCCCGCCGCCTGCGCCCCGACCACGCCGGAGATCTCCTCGACCAGCCGGCCCTCGACCGCTGCC
>DATABP010000677.1:0-1766 GCA_036259515.1 Thermoanaerobaculia bacterium
GGCGGCAGGGCACGCACTCGCGGGTGTGGTCCTCGATCAGCAGCCGGCGGGCGGCCGGCAGCTCGCCGGCGACGAAGGCCGGCAGCGAGGCCTGGACGTCGGCGCAGCCGCCGATCGTCTCGACGACGGCGGCGGATGCGACGGCCGGGGCGGCCGCGCCGCCCGCCTCGACGGCGAGCCGCGCCCACACCCGGTCGGCGGCGCGGCGGATCTCCTCGGCGTCCGGCTCGGCGGCACGCACGCTGGCGGCCGCGAGGTCGAGCGTCTCTCGGTTCTGGCGATTCATGGTCAAGCTCCTTCGTGGTCCGCCAGCTCGTCGGCGAGCCGGCCCCTCACGCGGTGAAGCGTCACGGCGATGGTGGTCTGCGAGATCCCCAAGAGCTGCGCGATCTCCTTGTTGCCCAGCCCTTCGAAGTAGCGCAGGGCGAAGATCTCGGCGTGGCGGGGATTCAGCGCGGCGAGCGAGCGGCGCAGGCTCTCGGCCAGCTCGCGCCCGCGGCGGTGGCGTTCCGGTCCCGGCTCGGCGACGTCTTCGAGGGTCTCTTCGACCGTCTCCAACGCCACCGCGCCCCAACGCCGCCTGCGCCGCAGGAGGTCGTAGGCGGCGTTGACGGCGGCCCGGTACAGGTACCCGGCGGCGCCGCGGCGCTCGACGTCGATCTCGTCTTCGCGCCGCAGTAGCCGGAGGAAGACGCTCTGCAGGACGTCTTCGGCGTCCGTGGCGCTGCCGGTGATCCGATAGGCGGCCCGGTAGACGGTCTCGTGGTGCTCTCGGAAGAGCTCCTCGAGGCCCACCGGGTCGTGCCCGTGAGCGTGCGGTGGCGGCGCTTCGGGCATGGTCTCGACTGCGAGGGTCAATGGTTCCTCCTTCCTCTCGTCCTCGACCATGACTACGCTCCGGGGGCTGGGGGATTTCATCGGGAGCATACGGCGGGCGGAGGGGAGTGCCACCGGCCCGCGGAGGCGGGGCGGCCCGCGGGGGACGGGGCACCCCACCCCGCAGCTCCTCTAAGATCCCCGCATGACCGTCCCCGCCACCCCCGCCACCCTTCCCTCCGTGCGCACCACCCGCACCACCTGTCCGATGGACTGTCCCGACACGTGTGCGATCGAGGTCGACGTCGTCGAGCGCGGGGGGCGGGAGGAGGTGGCGGCGTTGCGGGGGGTGGCGGAGCATCCGACGACCGCCGGGTTCCTGTGCGCCAAGGTGGCGCGGTTCGCGCGGCGGCTGGACCACGCGGAGCGACTGCTCCAGCCGATGCGGCGGGTCGGGGCGAAGGGGGAGGGCCGGTTCGAGCCGACGTCGTGGGACGAGGCGATCGCCGAGGTCGCCGGGCGGCTCCGGGAGGTGGCGGCGCGGTGGGGCGGCGAGGCGATCCTGCCGTTCCACTACGGCGGATCGAACGGCCTCCTCGCCGACGACTCCCTCGACGACCTCCTGTTCGCCCGGCTCGGCGCCTCGCGGCTGGCGAAGACGATCTGCGCCGCGCCGGCCACCGCGGCGGCCCGCGCGATGACCGGGCGGATGCCCGGGGTGGCCCACGAGGACTTCGTCCACGCGCGGGCGATCGTCGTCTGGGGGGCCAACCCGAAGACGACCTCCATCCACCTCGTGCCCTTCCTCCGCGAGGCGAAGCGGCGCGGCGCCTTCGTCGCCACGGTCGACCCGGAGCGGCACTTCTCCGACGACGAGATCGACCTCCACCTGCCGGTGCGCCCGGGCGCCGACCTGCCGCTGGCGCTGGCGATCGCCCGCCGCTGGGCCG
>DATABP010000678.1:0-1623 GCA_036259515.1 Thermoanaerobaculia bacterium
GTGATGCTCGGGCACCTGGTGACGAGCGACACCGTGGGACCCGCGATCGGCGGCACGACGGCCGTGCTCGCGTTCCTGGGCGGGACGTGGTTCCCGATCACCGGCGGGGCGATGCAGGCGATCGCGGAGGCGCTGCCCTCGTACTGGCTCGTGCAGGCGAGCCACGTCGGGCTCGGCGGCGCCGGCTGGGGCGTGACCGGCTGGGCGGTCGTCGCGGCCTGGAGCGTCGCGGCCGCGCTCGCCGCCGCCTGGGCCTACCGGCGCGACGAAGGGAGGACCTATGGCTGAGGACCCGATCGAGACGACCGCGGCGGCGCCGGCGACGAGCGAGGCGGAGCGCGAGCGGCACCGCCGCTACCTCGCCGCCCGCCGCCGGGCGCACGAGCTGCGCTCGTTCTACCAGCACGCGCTGATCTACCTGGTGGTCAACGCGATCCTCGCCTCCGTCAACCTGCTGTCCGATCCCGGCGAGATCTGGTTCGTCTTCCCGCTGATCGGCTGGGGCATCGGGCTGGCGATCCACGGCTTCACCACCTTCGGCTTCGGCGGCCTCTTCGGGCCGGAGTGGGAGCGGCGGAAGATCGAGCAGCTCCTGGCCGCCGACGAGAAGCGTGGCCGCCGCTAGTGCCCGGCGCGGGACCGGCGCCGCGGCGGGCGGTCCCCCGCCGCGGCGCTACCCCTTCCTGCCGCCGGGCTCGCCCCACGGCTGGACGCCGTACGTGTGGCTGGTCTACCTCGGCTTCTTCCTCGTGCAGCCGATCGTCCGCGGCGCCACGCCGCTCGAGTGGGCGGCGCACGCGGCGGTGCTCGCCGTCTTCCTGCCGCTCTACTTCTGGGGCTACTGGCTGCGCGGCCCGCGGACGCTGGTCCCCGCCGGGCTGATCCTCCTCCTCGGCGTCGCGGCCGCTGGGTGGAACGTCGGCGCCTCGGTGTTCTTCATCTACGCGGTGAGCTACCTCGGCTGGGCGGTGGCGCCGCGGATCGCGATCCGCCTGCTCGCCGCCCACCTGGCGCTGATCGCCGCCGTGTGGTGGGGCTTCGGCCTCCACTGGACGTTCCCGCTGATCGCCGGCGTCTTCTCGCTGGTGATCGGCGGCGTCAACGTCCACTACTGCGAGGTCGAGCGCCGCGACGACGCGCTGCGCCGGAGCCAGGCGGAGGTCGAGCGGCTGGCCCAGCTCGCCGAGCGCGAGCGGATCGGCCGCGACCTCCACGACCTCCTCGGACACACCCTCTCGCTGATCACGCTCAAGGCCGAGCTGGCGGCGCGGCTCCTCGAGCGCGACCCGGCGGCGGCCGGCCGCGAGGTGCGCGAGGTCGAGGCGATCTCGCGCCGCGCCCTCGCCGAGGTGCGCCAGGCCGTGCTCGGCTACCGCGCCGAGGGGCTGGCGGCCGAGATCGAGCGCGCCGACTCCGCGCTGGCGGCGGCGGGCATCGCCTGCCGCCGCGACGCCTCGCCGGTCGCCCTCGACGCCGACGCCGACCGCACCCTCGCCTTCGCCCTCCGCGAGGCGACCACCAATGTGCTGCGCCACTCCGGGGCGCGGAGCTGCACCGTCACGCTCGACGCCGACGAGCGCGAGGTGCGCCTGGAGATCGCCGACGACGGCCGCGGCGGCGGCG
>DATABP010000679.1:0-7471 GCA_036259515.1 Thermoanaerobaculia bacterium
GCGCGAGCCGCGACTGGGCGACCGCGGTGCGCAGCGCCGCCTCGAGCTCGCCGCGGCCGCCCTCGCCCACGCGGTGGAAGCCGGTCCTCCCGCCCTCTTCGACCCGCGCGTCGATCGTTCGCCGCCACCGCGGGTGCCGCGGCTTCCGCGCCCCGCGGCGGCCGCCGGCGACGGCGCGGCCGGAGAGGGTCTCGATCCACACCAGCTCGGCGGCGTCGGCCACCGAGCCGGCGAGCGCCGCGCGCAGACGGTCGAGCACGTCGTCGAGCGGCGGCGGCGCCGGCGGCGCGGGGGAGAGGAGCGGAGCGGTCATCGGGGTGGCGACAGCCTACCAGCCACTGCGGCAATGGCTTGTCCTTTGCAGCCCGGGCTGCGAGAATGCCCGGCCGGACCTCCGTGCCCCCACGAGAACGTTCCCGATGCCACGCCCGCTCTTCCGCGTCCTGGCGGCCGCCGCGCTCCTCGCCGCCGTGCCGGTGACGACGCCGGGCGAGGACGCCGCCGACCTCCTGATGGTGCGTGGCGTCTTCCACCCGGTGGCCACGCCGGAGCCGGTGACGGGCTCGTTGGCGGTGCGCGACGGCGCGATCGTCTACCTCGGCCCGGACGCCGGCGCCGCCGCCTTCCGCGGCCCGGACACCGAGGTGATCGACCTCGCCGGCCGCGCCGTCACCCCCGGGCTGATCGACGCCCACTCGCATCTCGCCGGCCTCGGCGCGGCGCTCGCCCAGGTCGACCTCGTCGGCACCGCGAGCTATGCCGAGGTGGTCGCCGCGGTGGCCGCCGCGGCCGCCGAGCAGCCGCCCGGGACCTGGGTGCGCGGCCGCGGCTGGGACCAGAACGACTGGCCCGAGAAGGCCTTCCCCCACCACAGTGAGCTGTCGGCGGCGGTGCCGGACCACCCGGTGTGGCTGACCCGGGTCGACGGTCACGCGGCGCTGCTCAACGCCCGCGCGCTGGCGCTCCTGGAGATCGACGCGGCGACCGCCGACCCGCCGGGCGGCCGGGTCCTGCGCGACGAGGGCGGGGCGCCGAGCGGCGTGCTGATCGACAACGCGATGGACCTCGCCGCCGGCCGGATCGACGAGGCGCCCCCCGCCGAGGCCGACCGCCGGCTCGAGGCGGCGGCGCGCTACGCCGTCGCCCGCGGCCTGACGACGGTCACCGACATGGGGGTCGACGCGGCGACGATCGAGAGCTACCGCCGGCTGCGCGACGCCGGCCGGCTGCCGCTCCGCGCCGCGCTGTTCCTCACCGACTCGGCGCCGCTCCTCGCCGACTGGTTCGCGCGCGGGCCGGAGATCGACCCGGCCGGCCGGCTCACCGTGCGTGGCGTCAAGCTCTACGCCGACGGCGCCCTGGGCAGCCGCGGCGCCGCGCTGGTCGAGCCCTACGCCGACGATCCCGGCAACCTCGGCCTCCTCACCGCCGCCGGCGATCACCTGCGCGAGGTGACGGCGCGGGCGCTCGACGCCGGGTTCCAGGTCGGCATCCACGCGATCGGCGACCGCGGCAACCTGGTGGCGCTCGACGCGATCGAGGCGGCGCTCGCGGGCCGCGGCCGAGACGGCGGCGAGGCGGCCGACCCGCGGCTCCGCGTCGAGCACTTCCAGGTCGCCCGCCTGCAGGACGTCGAGCGGCTGGCGCGGCTGGGGGTGATCGCCTCGATGCAGCCGACGCACGCCACCTCCGACATGCCGTGGGCCGGCGACCGCGTGGGGGAGCGCCGCCTGGCCGGCGCCTACGCCTGGCGCAAGGTGCTCGACGCCGGCGGCCGGCTGGCGCTGGGCAGCGACTTCCCGGTCGAGCGGGTCGATCCGCTCCTCGGCCTCTACGCCGCGGTCACCCGGCAGGACCTCGACGGCGATCCCCCCGGCGGCTGGCTGCCGGAGGAGCGGCTGTCCCGGTACGAGGCGCTCCGCGGGTTCACCCTCGACGCCGCGTACAGCCTGTTCCTCGACCACCTCGTCGGCACGCTGGAGGTGGGCAAGCGCGCCGACCTCGTCGTCTTCGCCCGCGATCCGATGACCGTGCCGGCGGCGGAGGTCCCGGAGCTGCCGATCGACCTGGTGGTGGTCGAGGGCGAGGTGGTCCACCGCCGCGAGGCGGAGGGGGCGCGATGAGCCGCCGCCTGCCCGCCCGCGTTGTCGCCGGCCTCCTCGCCGCCGCCGCCCTCGCCGCCCCCGCCGCCCGCGCCCAGGAGCCCGCCGCGCTGCGCGGCCGGATGGTCGCCGAGCAGGTCGCCGGCCGCGGCATCGACGACGCGCGGGTGCTCGCCGCGATGGCCGAGGTGCCGCGCCACCTGTTCGCCCCCGAGGCCGACCTCGCCACCGCCTACGCCGACCGGCCGCTGCCGATCGGCCACGGGCAGACCGTCTCGCAGCCCTACGTGGTGGCGCTGATGACCTCGCTCGCCGACCTCGACCCCGGCGACCGGGTGCTCGAGATTGGCACCGGCTCGGGCTACCACACGGCGGTGCTGTCGCGCGTCGCCGGGCGCGTCTTCTCGATCGAGATCATCGAGCCGATGGCGCGCGACGCCGCCCGGCGCCTGGCGCGGCTCGGCTACGCCAACGTCGAGCTGCGGGTGGGCGACGGCTACCAGGGCTGGGCCGAGGAGGCGCCGTTCGACGCCATCGTGCTCACCGCCGCGCCGCCCAAGATCCCGCAGCCGCTGATCGACCAGCTCAAGATCGGCGGCCGCATGGTGGTGCCGGTCGGCGGCACCATCCAGGACCTCCAGGTGCTCACCCGCACGCCGGAGGGGCTGGAGAAGCGGACGGTGATCCCGGTGATCCTGCAGCCGATGACCGGGCAGGTGCGGGAGGACGGTTGAGCCGCGGCCGGCCGGCCCTCCTCGTCGCCCACACCGCCCTCGGCGGCGCCGCGCTCGTCCTCGCCGCGGTCGCCGCCGGCTGCACCGCCGGAGCCGGCGCCGATCCCACCGACCCCGCCGCCGCCCGCCGCCGCATGGTCGATCTCCAGATCGCCGCCCGCGGCGTCGAGGACCCGCGCGTGCTCGCCGCCCTGGGCGAGGTACCGCGCCACCTCTTCGTGCCGCCGGAGCTGGCCGGCCGCGCCTACGCCGACGAGCCGCTGCCGATCGGCCACGAGCAGACCATCTCGCAGCCCTACGTGGTGGCGCTGATGAGCGAGCTGGCGGAGCTCTCCCCCGGCGAGCGGGTGCTCGAGATCGGCACCGGCTCGGGCTATCACGCCGCGGTCCTGGCGCGGCTCGCCGAGCGCGTCTACACCATCGAGATCGTCCCCCAGCTCGCCGACCGCGCCCGCCGCACCCTGGCCGCGATCGGCGCCGACAACGTCCGTGTGCGCACCGGCGACGGCTACCACGGCTGGCCGGAGGCGGCGCCCTTCGACGCCGTCGTGCTGACCGCCGCGCCGCCCGAGGTGCCCCGGCCGCTGCTCGACCAACTGGCGGTCGGAGGTAGACTGGTGGCTCCCGTCGGAGAAGCGATGCAGCAGCTGACAGTGATCACCCGGACCCCCGACGGCTTTCGGCGCGAGCTGGTGGCCCCGGTCCGCTTCGTCCCGATGACCGGCGAGGCCGGCCGTCCGCGGGACTCCGGGTGACCGCCGCCGCCACCACGAGGAGATCCCCCATGCGCCGTACAGCCCGCCGCTCCCGCCGCCCCGCCGCCCTCGCCGCCGGTCTCGCCGCCGCCGCGCTCGCGCTCGTCCCCGTCCTGCTCCGCGCCCAGGCGCCCGGAGAGGAGCCGCCGCCGCTCTTCGTCGAGCGGATCGACGTCAACGTCATCAACGTCGAGGTGTTCGTCACCGACGACCAGGGGCGGGCGGTCACCGGGCTGACCAAGGAGGACTTCGAGATCCTCCAGGACGGCAGGCCGGTCGAGGTCACCAACTTCTTCACCGTCTCGCGCCGCGACCGGGTGGAGATGGAGCTGGCGCGGACGACGCCGCCGCCGACGGGCACGCAGTCGACGACCGTCTCGCCGCCCTCCGACCTCCCCGAGGACCAGCGGCTCAACCTGCTCGTCTACGTCGACCACTACAACCTGCGCCCGCAGAACCGCACCCGGGTGCTCGAGACGCTCGGCGGCTTCCTCGAGGACCGCATCTTCCAGGGCGACCGGGTGATGATCGTCGGCTACGACGGCCAGCTCGAGGTGGCGCAGCCGTTCACCCGCGACGTCGCCGCCGTCGCCGGCGCCCTCGACCGCATCGACAAGGTCAAGACCCACGGCCAGTACTACGACGCCGAGCGCCGCCGGGTGCTCGACAACGTGCGCACCGCCGCCCTCGAGCTCGACGCGCCGGACGTCCAGCTCGCCGACGGCTTCGTCCGCGCCTACATCAACGAGCAGCAGACCGAGCTCAAGCGCTCGGCGGCGGCGCTGTCGACGATCGTCCGCTCGCTGGCCGGCCTGCCGGGGCGGAAGGCGCTGCTCTACGTCAGCGACGGTCTGCCGCAGCGGCCCGGCGAGGACATGTACCTCTACATGTCGGAGGTGTTCGGCGGCTCGATCATCCAGGGGACGACCGGCGAGCTCACCGACTTCGTCGACACCTTCAGCGCGACGATGATCTCCGACCAGAACCACCTCTTCGACGACATCACCCGCCACGCCAACGCCCACCAGGTCACCCTCTACACCCTGGACGCGCGCGGCTCCGGCGGCCACTCGACGGCGGGCGCCCAGGAGCGCGCCCTGGTCGCCGACAACCGGGTGGCGATGGACGCGCTCCACACCACCAACTTCCAGGAGCCGCTGATCGAGATGGCGGTCGCCACCGGCGGCCGCTCGATCCTCAACACCAGCGAGTACGGCGACGCGCTGGCCGAGGCGGCGAGCGACTTCGACCACTTCTACTCGCTGGGCTTCGCCTCGCCGGCCGAGGGCGACGGCGACTGGCACAAGATCGAGGTGCGGGTCCGGCGCCCCGGCCTCAACGTCCGCCACCGCACCGGTTTCGTCGACAAGCCGGAAGAGGAGCGGATCGCCGACCGCACGCTGTCGTCGCTCTTCTTCGAGATGGAGATGAACCCGCTCGGCGTCGAGGTCGAGTTCGGCCAGCCCGAGCGCCAGGGCCGCGGCGTCTTCCACCTGCCGGTGCTGGTCCGCGTCCCCATCCGCGAGGTCACCCTGCTCCCCAACGGCGACGTCCAGGAGGGCCGGCTGCGCATCTACGTGGCGGTCAAGGACGACGTCGGCGGCGTCACCGACCCCCACGAGCAGATCTACCCCCTGCGCATCCCCGCCGACCAGCTCGAGGTCGCCCGCGGCAAGGAGATCGGCTACGCCGCCAAGCTGCGGATCGCCCCCGGCACCCCGCGCGTCGCCGTCGGCGTCTGGGACGAGGTCTCCGGCACCGAGTCCTTCGTCCACAAGGAGGTGCTGGTGGAGCGGGGGAAGGGGTAGGGCGTCAACCCCCGAGCCCCGCCAACGCCTGCTCGGCGATGGCGCGCTGGGTGGGGTCGAGGGGGAGGACCTCGGCCGCCAGCGCCTGGCGGAGGTGGTCGGCGGCCTCGGGGCGCTTGCCCTGGCGCATCAGGACGAGGGCGAAGGAGAGGTGGTGGACGCCGCCGGGCTCGAGGGCCAGAGCCTGGCGGAAGGTCGACTCGGCGCGGTCGAGGCGGCCGAGGGCGGCGTCGAGCATCGCCGAGCGGACGAGGTGCTCGGGGGACTCGGCGAGGGCGCCCTCGGCGAGGAGCTCGTCGTAGAGGGCGCGGGCGGTGGCGTGGTCGCCGGTGCGGGCCAGCGCCTCGGCGAGCTTGGCGCGGAGCGGGATGCTGGTCGGCTCGAGCTCCAGCGCGGAGCGGTAGTGGGCCAGCGCCTCCTGATGGCGGCCGCGGCTCTCGTCGACCAGGCCGAGCAGGCTGTGCGCCGAGGGATCGTCGGGGCGCAGGGTGAGGAGCACCGTCGCCTGCCGCTCGGACTCGTCGAGGAGCCCGGCCTCCCACAGCCAGGTGGCGTAGCGCAGGCGCAGGCTGTCGAGGTCGGGGAAGCGCTCGACGCCGGTCGCCAATGCCCGGCGGGCGGCCTCGCGGTCGCCGCGCAGGCGGGCGACGAGGTGCTCGACCTCGTAGAGCTCGCCCATGTCGACGCCGGGGTGGGCGGCGCGGAGGTCGGCGAGCCGGCGCGCGGCCTCGTCCGGGCGGCCGGCCTCGGCGGCGCGGCGGGCGGCGCGCAGCTCGGCCTCGATGGCGATGCCGCGCTTGGGGTCGAGCCCGGCGGTGGCGCGCAGGCCCGGGCTCGACAGGTACCCGAGGGCGGCGAGGTGGCGGCGGTCCTCGTCCGACAGCTCGTGCTCGTCGGCCTCGGCGGGGTCGGCGCCGGCGGCGGTGAGCGCTTCGAGGCGGGCGGTCAGCTCGTGGTAGCGGCGGCGGCGCTCGTCGACCAGGTTGTCGCGCTCGCCGGGGTCGGCGGCGAGATCGTAGAGCTCCGGCTCGGGGACGGAGATCAGCTTGTCGGGGGCGCCGGCGGCGATCAGCCCGGTCAGGGGCGCCCAGTTCTTGCCGGTCATCCCGGCCAGGGACTCGAAGTAGACCTCGGCCGCGGGCGGCGGCGGGGCGCCGCCGAGCGTGGCGGCGAGGCTCCGGCCGGGGAGCGCCGCGGTGCCGGCGTCGAGCGCGAAGAGGTCGACGACGGTGGGGAAGAGGTCGTAGAGGCTGACCCGCTCCTCGACCACCCGGCCGCCGCCGACGCCCGGCGCGCGGACGATCAGCGGCACCCGCAGCGTCTCGTCGTAGGCGAGGAGGCCGTGCCCCTCCTCGCCGTGCTCGCCGAACGCCTCGCCGTGGTCGGAGGTGACGACGACGACGGTGTCGTCGGCGAGCCCGCGGCGGTCGAGCTCGTCGAGGAGGAGGCCGATCTCGCGGTCGACGAAGGCGATCTCGCCCTGGTACGGGTCGTCGGGCCAGCGCTCGGCGAGCTCCGCCGGCGGCTCGTACGGTCCGTGCGGGTCGTAGAAGTGGACCCAGGCGAAGAACGGCTCCTCCGCCGGCCGCCGCCCCAGCCAGCCGAGGAAGCGCCGCCGCGTCTCGTCCGCCGGCACCTCGGAGAAGTAGCGGAACAGGTTGTCCATCGCCAGGGAGTCCTCGTAGGCGTCGAAGCCCTGGGCGAGGCCGAAGCGGCGGGTGACGACGTAGGCGGAGACGGTCGCGGACGTCGAGTAGCCGGCGCCGCCGAAGAGCTCGGCGAGCGTGGTCTCCTCCTCGGCCAGGCGGTGGATGCCGTTGACGCGCACGCCGCTCGCGAACGGATAGCGGCCGGTGAGCATCACCGCGTGCGACGGCAGGGTCAGCGGCACCGGGGCGTAAGCGTCGGCGAAGCGGACGCCGGCGGCGGCCAGCGCGTCGAGCCGCGGGGTGCCCAGGTCGCGCCCGGCGTAGGCGCCGAGGCGGTCGGCGCGCAGGGTGTCGACGGTGACCAGCAGCAGGTTCTTGCCGGCGTAGCGGCCGGCCGCCGCCTCGCCGCCCGCCGCCTCGCCG
>DATABP010000680.1:0-4508 GCA_036259515.1 Thermoanaerobaculia bacterium
GTCGCCGCCGGCGGCGCCGCCCTCGGCGACGCCGGTGGTGCGGAAGCCGAACTCCGCCTTGAGCTGGCGCTCGACCGGCACCTTGACCACGCGGTCGACGCCGAGCGGCAGCTTGAGATGGAGCCCGGGCGGCGCCGACTCGACGTAGCGCCCGAAGCGGAGCACCACGCCCACCTCCTCGGGCTCGATGGTGTAGCAGGAGGTGGTCAGCAGGACCAGCCCGAGGACCGCCACCAGCGCCCAGCGCCACGGGAGGCGCCGGAGGAAGCCGCCCCAGCGCTCCGCCTGGTGAGACAGGTCGATCGTCCCCGAGCCGCCGCCCGGGATGCCGCGGAATCTCTTGTCGGCCATCGCTGGGGCGGAGACTACCGCGGCGGCCGGCCGGCGCCAAGGGGGCCCGCGGAGGTCCCGCGGCTCCCCCTCCGCGGCCGGGCGGCGGGCGGCAACCCAGCGGCCCCGGCTGGCGTATCATCGTCCGGATTGGCCCGACGACGGAGGCGACGCGATGATCGGGAGAGCGAAGCGGCCCACGAGGTGGATCACCTGGAGCGCGGCGCTGCTCCTCGCCGGCGTCGCGGCGGACGCCCGGGCGCGCGAGACGGTCGTCGATGAGCCGGCGGGCGACGAGCCGGTCGCCGCCGTGCCGGTGCCGCAGACCGCCGCGGCCGCGCTGGACGCCGCGGCCGAGGCGCCGCTCCCCCTCCCCTTCGAGCTCACCCCCGAGCTGGCGCGGATCGGCCAGCGCCTCGGCCGCACCCCCGGCGGCACCAAGGAGAAGGCCGACGCGATCGTCGACTTCATCTTCCTCGACCCCGAGGGGTTGCGGTTCGAGTACCGCCGCCACCCCACGCTCACCGCCGAGGAGGCGTTCGAGCAGCGCGCCGGCAACTGCCTGACGCTGGTCAACCTGTTCATCGCGCTGGGCCGCGCCGCCGGCCTCGACGCCTTCCCGATCGAGGTCGAGGACTGGGCGGTCTTCTCGCGGCAGGACGGCGCGGTGGTGCGCTCGACCCACGTGATCAGCGGCCTCAACGTCGGCGGCTACGCGCGTTTCGGGCAGCTGTGGACGATCGACTTCCTGCCCGGGCGGGAGAAGGCGTACCGCAAGCTGGCGCGGATCGGCGACGCGCGGCACGCGGCGCTCCACTACAACTCGGTGGCGGTGGAGGCGATGTTCGCCGGCGACCCGGCGAAGGCGGAGCGGATGTTCCGGCACGCCCTGTCGCTCGCCCCCGACTCCGCCGAGGCGTGGAGCAACTACGCGGTGCTGGCGCGGCGGCAGGGCGAGCTGCCCACCGCGATCGAGCGGCTGGAGGAGGCGCTGGCGCGCGAGCGGGACTTCCTCCCCGCCCTCAACAACATGTCCTCGTTCCTGCGCCTCGCCGGGCGGATCGAGGCGGCGCGGCGCTTCGAGCAGCGGGCGCTCGAGGCCAGGTTCCAGAACCCTTACTTCCTGATCGACCAGGCGATCCGGCGCCTCCAGCGCGACGAGCTCGACGAGGCCTACGCGCTGCTCCAGCGGGCGCGGCGGATCGACGCCACCATCCCCGAGGTCTACCTGGCGCTCGGCCGCGCCGACCTCGCCCGCGGCCGGGTGGAGCGCGCCGAGCGGCACTTCGCCACCGCCCGCGCCCGGAGCCAGGAGGCGTCGCCGGCGTTCCGCGAGGGGATCGATCGCAAGATCGACAAGCTGCTCCACCTCGCCGCCGGCTGACCCACCGACCGGCCGGCCGGCCGGCACGGAGGCCGGCCCGGAGGCCGGCCGCTCCGGAGGCGCTCAGGCGGCGGCCCGCTCCTCCTCCACCCGTGCCTCGACCGCCGGCACGGCACCCACCCGGTTCGAGCGCTTCACCTCCTCGGACGGCTCCTTGAGGTCCCACACCAGGCCGACCGCCGCCAGCGCCCGCAGCACGTAGTAGGTGACGTCGATCTCCCACCAGTAGAAGCCCTGGCGGGTCGAGCTCTTGTAGTAGTGGTGGTTGTTGTGCCAGCCCTCGCCGAGAGTGACCAGCGCCAGCACCAGGCTGTTGCGGCTGTCGTCCGGCGTCTGGTAGCGGCGGCGGCCGATCATGTGGGTGAGGCTGTTGATCGCGAAGGTGGCGTGCCACAGCACCACGGTCGAGACGAAGAAGCCCCACACCAGCGCCGGCAGTCCGCCGAGCAGGAAGAGCAGCACCGCCAGCACGACCGGCGGCACCACGTGGTGCTCGTTCAGCCAGCGCAGCTCGGGGTACTTGGCGAAGTCGGCGACGCGCTCGTAGTCGGTGTCGTTGTGCTCGATGGTCAGCACCCAGCCGACGTGCGCCCACAGGAAGCCGTGGACCAGCGGCGAGTGGAGGTCGCCGGGACGGTCGCTCTTCTTGTGGTGGTGGCGGTGGTGCGCCGCCCACCAGAGCGGCCCCTTCTGCACGCAGAGGGTGCCGAGCACGGCGAGCACGAGCTGGAAGGCGCGCGAGGTCTTGAAGCTGCGGTGCGAGAAGTAGCGGTGGAAGCCGGCGGTCAGCGCCCACATGCGCAGCGCGTAGAGGCCGAAGGCGAGCGCCACCCAGCCCCACGCGAAGGGGACGAAGAAGGCGGCCAGCGCGGCCACGTGGACGAGCAGGAAGGGGACGATCTTCCAGCTCCAGGTGATCTTCGGCGGGGCGTCGAACTCGATCATGGGGTCTTCTCCAGGGTGATCCGCGGAACCACGGCGACCACCATGATCGTCGCTGGGGCGTCAAGCGCCGTCAGGTTTCGGTCACGGAAGTGTCATGCTCGACGGGTGATGCGCCCGCGCCGCCACGTCCCGGTCGCCACCTACGTCGTCTCGCTGGCGATCGCCGTGGCGCTCCTCGTGGTGTGGGTGGTCTACGTGGTGCGCTCCGGCTCGCAGCTCCAGGAGCTCGCCGGGCGCCACGGCATGCGGGCGGCCGACGTGCCGTGGATCGTGCTGGTCACCGGCTGCGTGCTCCTCTTCCTCCTGATCGGCGGGCTCACCTACCAGCTCGCGCAGGCCCTCGCCGCGGTGCGCACGCTGCGCAGCCAGGAGGAGTTCCTCGCCAACGTCACCCACGAGCTGAAGAGCCCGCTGGCAGCGATCAAGCTCCACGCCCAGACGCTCGAGCAGCCCGGGCTGCCGGAGCCGGCGCGGCGGCGCTCGATCGCGCTCGTCGTCGAGCAGGCGTCGCGGATGGAGCGGCTGGTCGACAACGTGCTCGAGTCGAGCCGGCTGGTCAGCCGCAAGCGCCGACTGGAGCTCCAGCCGGTGGCGCTCGGCCCCTTCCTCGCCGGCTACTTCGCCGACGTGGCGCCGCGCATCGAGGCGCGCGGCGTGCGGCTGGTGCCGTCGGGCGGCAGCGCGGCGACGGTGATGGCCACCCCCGACGCCCTCTTCCGCGTGCTCGAGAACCTGCTCGACAACGCCGCCCGCCACTCGCGCCCCGACGGCGAGGTGCGCTGCCGGGTGACCGACGGCGCCGGCTGGACGACGATCGAGGTCGAGGACGACGGCGTCGGCATTCCGAAGCGCGAGCTGCCGCGCGTCTTCGACCGCTTCCACCGCGGCGAGGCCGCCGCCGGCCGCCCGGCCTCGGGCAGCGGCCTCGGGCTGGCGATCGTCTCCGGCCTGGTCGCCGAGATGCGGGGCCGGGTCGAGGCCTCCTCGCAGGAGGGGCGGCCGGGGGCGCGCTTCGTCCTCGAGCTGCCGCACGCCGGGTCGGGCGGGGACGGGAGGCGCGGGTGAGCGAGGCGGCGCGCATCCTGGTCGTCGAGGACGAGGCGGCCATCGCCGAAGGGCTGGCGCTCAACCTCGGCCTGAAGGGCTACGACGTGGGCGTCGCCGGCGACGGCAGGAAGGCGCTCGAGAAGCTGGAGGCGGAGGACTGGGACCTGGTCCTCCTCGACGTGCGGCTGCCCGAGGTCGACGGCTTCGAGGTCTGCCAGCGGCTGCGCGCCCGCGGCGACTTCACCCCCGTCCTGATGCTCACCGCCCGCACCCAGCCGGACGACGTGGTCTACGGCCTCAAGCTCGGCGCCGACGACTACGTGACCAAGCCCTTCGACCTCGCCGAGCTCCTCGCCCGCGTCGAGGGCCTGCTGCGCCGCCGCCGCTGGGCGCGCGGCGGCGAGCCCGGCGACGGCGCCGCCCCCGCGCCCGAGCCGCGCGTCGCCGAGCTGCTGGAGCCCGACGCCGAGGTCTACCAGGCGCTCGTCATGGGCCTGCGCGACTACGTCGCCAAGAACGGCTTCGACCGCGTGGTGCTCGGCCTCTCCGGCGGCATCGACTCCGCGCTGGTCGCCGCGATCGCCGTCCACGCGCTCGGGCCGGACCGCGTGACCGCGGTCGTCATGCCCTCGCCCTACTCGAGCTCAGGCACGCAGGGCGACGCGCGCGACCTCGCGCGCCACCTCGGCATCGAGTGCCTGGAGTACTCGATCAAGCCGGCGATGGACGCCTACGAGGCGATGCTCAGCGACACGTTCGCCGGCCGCGAGCCCGACATCACCGAGGAGAACCTCCAGGCCCG
>DATABP010000681.1:0-7171 GCA_036259515.1 Thermoanaerobaculia bacterium
CGGTCGACCCGCCGCCTCCGGCGGCGCCGCCGCCCGCCGCCGTCTCACCGCTCGCCGACCTCGTCGCCTCCCTGCGCGACGATCCCCGCCTCGGCGACGAGCTGGTCCACGTCCTCCGTCTCCCGGCGGCGCCGGCGCGCCACGGCCGCCTCGAGCCGCCCCTGCCGCCCCCGCTCGCCGCCGCCCTCGCCGCGTCCGGCGCCGATCCCCTGTGGCGCCACCAGGTCGAGGCGATCGCCGCCGCCCGCGCCGGCGAGGACGTCCTCCTCACCACCCCCACCGCCTCCGGCAAGTCCCTCGTCTTCCAGGTGCCCCTCCTCGAAGAGGCCCTCGCCGGCCGCCCCGGCCGCGCCCTCTGGCTCTTCCCCCTCAAGGCCCTGGGCCAGGACCAGAAGGCCAAGCTCGATTACCTCGCCGCCCTCTGCGGCCTCGTCCAGGACGGGGGAGGTGCCACCGGCACACCGCTCGCCGCCATCTACGACGGCGACACCCCCCGCGCCGAGCGCGAGGCGATCCGCCGCGACCCTCCCCGCGTGCTGATCACCAACCCCGACATGCTGCACATGGGCCTCCTCGCCCACTGGCCGGCGTGGGGCGCATTCCTCGTCGACCTGCGCTGGATCGTGCTCGACGAGCTCCACGTCTACCGCGGCATCTTCGGCAGCCACTTCCATCATGTCCTCCAGCGCCTGCTGCGCATCTGCCGCGAGCTGGGGGCGAGCCCGTCGTTCGTCGCCTCGTCGGCCACCGCCGCCAACGCCGGCGAGCTCGCCGCCGACCTCGCCGGCCGCCCCTTCCGCCAGATCGCCGAGTCCGGCGCGCCCCGCGAAGGACGGCACCTCCTCCTCTTCCGCCCGCAGGCGAGCCCGTACACCACCGCGCTCGACCTCTTCGCGCTCTTCCTGCGGGCGGGGCTCAAGACCATCGCCTTCACCAAGGCGCGCCGGATCACCGAGCTGCTCGGCTCCTGGCTGGCGGCGCGCGAGCCGGAGCTGGCGCGGCGGGTGGCGACCTACCGCTCCGGGTTCCTGCCCGAGGAGCGTCGGCGCATCGAGGCCGACCTCTTCGCCGGCCGGCTCCACGGCGTGATCTCCACCTCGGCGCTCGAGATGGGGATCGACGTCGGCGGCCTCGACGCCTGCATCCTCGTCGGCTACCCGGGGAGCGTGATGGCGACCTGGCAGCGCTCGGGGCGGGTGGGCCGCGCCGGCCGCGAGTCGCTGACCGCGCTCGTCGCGCTGCCCGACGCGCTCGACCAGTGGTACCTCGACCACCCGGCGGAGCTGGTCGGCCGGCCCTGCGAGCGGCTGGTGGTCGATCCCGCCAACCCGCCGGTGAGCCGGGCGCACCTCGTCTGCGCCGCCGCCGAGTCCCCGCTCCGCCGCCCCGGCGACGCCGGCTACCTGGACCGCCACGCGCGCGAGGTCGAGACGCTGCTCGCCGCGAACGAGCTCCTCGAGGGCGCCGACGGCGGCGAGCTCTTCGCCCGCGCCCGCCGGCCGCACAGCGCGGCGCAGCTCCGCGGCACCGGCGCGACGTGGGCCATCGTCGACGTCGAGGCGGCGGGCGGCCGCGGCCGCACCGTCGGCACGCTCGACGGCGTCCGCGCCTTCCGCGAGGGCCACCCGGGCGCCGTCTACCTCCACGCCGGGCGGCAGTACCTGGTCGACGAGCTCGACCCGGCGCGCCACCGCGTGCTGGCGCGCCGCGCCGAGATCGACTGGTACACCATGCCGCTCGCCGAGAAGGAGACGGCGATCCTCGAGGTGCTCGACGCGCGGCGGAGCGGCCCGCTCCAGGCGTGGCTCGGCCGGGTGCGGGTGACCGAGCGGGTGGTCGGCTACGAGAGGAAGCGCCTGCAGAGCCGGGAGACGCTGTCGCGCCACGAGCTCGACCTGCCGCCGGTCTCGTTCGAGACGGTCGCCCTGTGGTGGGCGGCGCCGCGCGCGATCGAGGCGACCCTGGCCCGCCGCGGCGAGGGCTTCATGGGCGCCCTCCACGCCGCCGAGCACGCGACGATCGCGCTCCTGCCGCGGCTCGCGCTGTGCGACCGCGGCGATCTCGGCGGCATCTCCATCCCGCGCCACCCGCAGCTCGGCACCGGCGCGGTGTTCGTCTACGACGGGCACGCGGGCGGCGTCGGCATCGCGGCGGCGGGGTTCGCGGCGCTGGAGTCGCTGCTCGGCGACGTCGCCGCCCACCTCGCCGCCTGCCCCTGCGACGCCGGCTGCCCGTCGTGCGTCCAGAGCCCGAAGTGCGGCAACGGCAACCGGCCGCTCGACAAGGCCGGGGCGGTGCGCCTGCTGCGGCTGCTGCTCGGGGCGGAGGAGCCGGCGGAGGCGTGGGGGGCGGCGGTGGAGGTGCGGATCGAGCTCGCGGAGGAGGAGGTGGCAACCGGCACGGAAGGCGGCCGCGGCGAGTGGGACCGGGGCCTGGAAAATGAGTCGAGACGAAGGGATCGACTGGAAGGGGAGGGGCAGCCGGGCGCTGTGCCGGCGGATCTCTTGCGCCGAGCCGACGGCGTTCGACTGCTGGCGGGCGGTGGCGAGGCGGCGCTCGACAGGCCGGCCAAGCGCGCGCGGAGCGGCCTCTGGGAGCGGATCGCCGCGGCCCTCCGACGGCGGGCGGGGCGGATCGCGAGCTGCACGCGCCGGAGCGGCAGCCCGCCGCCGTTGCCGGCGGACGACGCGAAGCCCCGGGCCCCCTCCGTCGACGCGCCAGCCGGGCCCGCCGCCGTCTCGATGGCCGCTCCTCCTCTCGCCGAGGGGCTCGGCGCATCGGCCGTGCCGGCCGGATCGGTCACCCTCCCTTCGACCGGCATCCCCCTCGTCGAGCCGTTCGCCGGCGCGCCCGAGGTGGCCGGACCGCTCCTCTCCTTCGACCCCGCCGCCAGCCGTTCGCCGTCCTCGGGCACCCTCCTCTTCGATCTCGAGACCCTGCGCTCCGCCGCCGAGGTCGGCGGCTGGGGCAACGCGCATCGCATGGGCGTCGCGCTGGCGGTCGTCTGCCATCTCGAGGAGGGGCGGTTCGAGACCTTCGGCGAGGATCGCGTCGGCGACCTCGTCGCCCTGCTCGCCGTCGCCCGGCGGGTGATCGGCTTCAACGTCGAGCGCTTCGACTACCGGGTGCTCGCCGGCTACACCGGGATCGACTACGCCGCGCGCTTTCCAACCCTCGACCTCCTCGCCGACCTCCACCGCCGCATCGGCTTCCGCGTCGGCATGGGCCACCTCGCCGAGGCGACGCTCGGCGTCGGCAAGAGCGCCGACGGGCTCCAGTCGCTCGCCTGGGTGCGCGAGGGCCGCCTCGACCTGGTCGAGAGCTACTGCCGCCGCGACGTCGAGCTCCTCCGCGACCTCTACCTCCACGGCCGCCGCGAGGGCTGGATCTGCTACCGCGACCGCCGCCGCGGCGAGCGCCTGCGGGTGCGGGTCGAGTGGTGAGGCGAGGTCAGTCCACGTACCCGAGCGACCGCAGCTTCTCGACGTCCTCGGCGTCCACGTTGACCGCCGGGGCGTCGTCGGCGGCCTCGAGGGTCTGCTCGACGTGGGCGATCCAGTCGGCGAGGGGGTCGGAGGGCTGGTAGCCGGCGCCGTTGAGGTTGCGCAGCTCGCGGGGGTCGCGGGAGAGGTCGAAGACCTGGTGCTCGCGCTCGTCGATCTGGACGATCTCCTTGCGGCTGCCGGAGATCATCGCCAGCTCGAGCAGGCCGTCCTTGCGCGCCGGACCGGCCTCCTGGATCGACAGGACGGCGCCCTTGTGCGCCTCGTACCAGGTGCGGCGCTGGGGGTCGGGCTCGGCGCGGCCGGCGAGGACCTCGCTCCAGTCGAAGCCGCGGAAGCCCGGCGGCGCCGGCTGGTCGAGGAGGCCGAGCACGGTGGGGGCGACGTCGAGGAGGGTGGCCGGCGCGGCGATCTCCCGCGCCCGCAGGCGGCCGGACCAGTGGAAGGCCAGCGGGATGCGCAGGCCGGGCTCGTGGAGGTGGCGGCCGTGCCCCCAGTAGCCGTGCTCGCCGAAGCTCTCGCCGTGGTCGGAGGTGAAGACGATCAGCGTGTTGCGGGCCAGCCGCGGGTCGCTCTGGACGCGCTCGACCACCTCGCCGACGGCGCGGTCGACGAAGGCGATCTCGGTGTCGTAGCGGTCGGACTTCGTGGTGTCGCCCTCGGTGGGGACGCCGAGCCGCTCGGCCATCGCCTCGTGCAGCTCGTAGGGCGCGTGCGGCTCCACGTAGTGCACCCACAGGAAGACCGGCCGGCGGCGGCCGGCGTGGCCGTCGAGCCAGGCGATCGCCGCCTCGTTGACGTCCTCGGCGGTGGCCTCCGCGGCGAAGAGGCCGAGCCACCGCTTACGGGTGAACACCTCCTCGAAGAGGTCGAAGTGCTCGCCCAGGCCGGAGATCTTGTCCTTGAGCGTCCAGTTGGCAACGAAGGCGGCGGTGAGGTAGCCGCGGCGGTCGAGCGCCTTGGGCAGCGAGGCGAGCCGCGGCCGCATCCGCAGGCCGTTGCGGGTGGCGCCGTGCTCGTGCGGGTGGAGCGAGGTCAGCATCGAGCTGCACGCCGGGTTGGTCAGCGGCTCGACGGTGCGCGCCTGGGTGAAGGTGACGCCGCCGGCGAGCAGGCGGTCGATCGCCGGCGAGGTCTGCCGCCGGTAGCCGTAGCCGGAGAGGCGGTCGGCGCGCAGCGTGTCGACGGTGATCAGCACCACGTTCGGCGGGCTGCGGTGCGCGGCGGCGCGTCGCTTCGGCTGCGCCGTCGACGGCGGCGCGGCGGCGATCAGGATGGCCAGGAGGGCGGAACCGGCGAGGAGCGCGGCGGCGTGGCGGGCGCTCCGGCGGCGGGGCGCGGGGATGCGGCTCGGCGTCATGAACGTTGCGGCGTCCTCGGTCTCGCGTTGCTGAGATGTCTGCGGAATGGGGCGAATATACCAGACGGGGCCCGGGCGGGCCGCCTCGCCGCCGGTGCAGGACGCGCGCCATTTGCCGTCCGTGGGAGAGGTTGCGGAAGTGCGTTAGATTGCACGCTCGCGGGCGCCGGAGGAGGTGGCGCCCGGCGCGCCGGAAGGACCTGACGGACATGGCGGGTGGCGGAATGCTCTGGAGTGGGCGGGTGGCGGTGGCGGCAAGGCGGGGGGTGGCGGCGATGGCGGCGCTGGCCTTGGCGGCGCCGGCCGTGGTCGCCGGTGCGCAGGAGGAGCGGCCGGCCGAGGAGCAACCGGGCGAGGAGCGGCCGTTCGACCTCCGCTTCCTCGGCCCCTTTCGCACCCGCGACCTCACCCCGACCTCGCTCCTGCGCCTCGACCTGCCGCCGGCGCACGGGGTGCGCGGGCCGGCCGGTGCGTGGGCGGTCGAGGTCGGCTACTCGCACGCCAACACCTTCGTGATGAGCGACACGGTGCGCCAGTACCTGACGCAGCGCGACCGCCGCGCGCCGCTCGACGAGGCCGACGTCGAGGCGCTCTTCGCCCGCGACGGCGACGTCTTCTACTTCGACGCCGAGGTCGGCTGGATCGCGCTCACCGCCCACTACGGGCTGACCGAGCGCTGGCAGCTCTACGCCACCCTGCCGGTCCAGTACTACCGCGGCGGCCTGTTCGACAACGCGGTCGAAGGCTTCCACGAGATGTTCGGTTTCTCGACCGCCAGCCGCGACCTCGTGTCGCGCCACGACGTGCAGGTGGTGCAGCGGGTGGGCGAGGACCGTTTCGTGCTCCTGGCGCCGCCCGAGCAGCTCGGGATCGGCGACCCGGTGCTCGGCGGGCGCTTCCACCTCCTGGACCGCGGCCGCTGGCACGTGGTCGGCGAGGCGGCGCTCAAGGTGCCGCTCGGCGAGGTCGACGACTACTTCTCGAGCGGTCACGCCGACGTCGGCGTCCAGCTCTCGGTGCAGCGCGAGCTGGAGCGAAACGCCCTCTACCTGTCGACGAGCTGGATCCACGTCGGCGGCAGCGACTTCTTCCCCCACCTCGACCCCGGCGGCATCCCCACCGTCAGCTTCGCCTGGGAGCACCTGCTCTCGCCGCGCACCTCGACGGTGGTCCAGCTCACCGGCAGCGGCAGCTCGTTCCCGGCCACCGAGGTCAGCGAGCTGGCGGAGAACAAGTACCTGGTCAGCGTCGGCTTCCGCCGCAGGAACGGCCACCGGGTGTGGAGCGTGGCGCTGACCGAGAACGTCGCCAACTTCAACAACAGCCCGGACATCGGCCTCCACGTCGGCTACGCGCTGGTGATGGAGGGGCCCCGGCCGCGGCTCTTCCTCGGCGAGCGGCCGGGGCCGGGCTGAGCCGCGCCGCTCCGCCGCCCGGCGCTTGCGCGCGGCCCCCGACGCGCGATAACGTTCGATCCATCCAAGAGCCGCTGATCGGTGCGCGCGGGGGACGACTCCCCCCGGCGCTGCCGCGAGGCGCGTGGACGAGCGGTACGGAATCCTTTCGTTCGAGCGAAGCGGACCTTTCATACCGGATCGGAGGGGCGCCCCATCAACGGCGACCTGGGCGGCGGTCGTCTCGCAGGAGGAGAAGGAAGGCGATGATGATTCGCAAGGTTTTCTTTCTGACGCTCGCAACGCTCGGCGCCGCGGTGGCGGCGCAAGCTCAACTGGAGGGGCTGGTCTCCGCCCGCGATCGGCTCGGCGCCTCCGTCGCGTCCGGTGAAGCGGTCGGCGGGGAGGTCACCCGCAACCTCTCCTACGACGACGGCGAGCCGGACAACGGCGTCCAGGCGAACTTCCCGAGCGCGATCGAGTTCGCGATGAGGTTCGACGTGGGGGAGCCGGGGACCCTCGAGCAGCTCCAGATCTGCTTCCAGCGGCTCTTCTCGAGCGACAGCGCCTCGGGCACCTTCGACGTCGGGATCTATCGGGTGAGCGGCGGCGCGCCCGGCCCGCTGCTCCACGCCTTCGTCGCCTCGGTGAGCGGCTTTCCGGTCACCATCCTCGACGGGCAGTTCCGTGCCTTCGGCCTGCCGTCGCCGGTCGCCGTGCCGTCCAGCTTCTTCGTCGGCGTCGAGATGGACTCGCTGACCAGCGACCTCTACCTCTGCGTCGACGAGGACGGCGCCCGACGGCCCGTGTTCGCGTCCATCGCCGGCTTCACCGCGCTGGCGCGCAAGACGCTGAGCATCAAAGACGCGTACGACGCGGCCGAGCTGCAGAAGTTCCACGCCAACCTGCGCTTC
>DATABP010000682.1:0-3749 GCA_036259515.1 Thermoanaerobaculia bacterium
GTCGGCGACCGCGTCGTCGTCGACACCATGCGGCGGGACGGGATCGTGCTGGGCGGCGAGCAGTCCGGCCACGTCGTCGACCTTCAGCTCTCGACCACCGGCGACGGCCTCCTGACCGGGCTGACGATGACGGCGCTGGTCGCCGCGGCGGGCCGGCCGCTGTCGGGGCTCTTGGCCGGCTTCGTGCGCTACCCGCAGGTGCTGCGCAACGTGCGGGTGGCGCGGAAGCCCGACTTCGCCGAGCTGCCGAAGGTGGCGGCGGCGAAGGAACGGGTGGAGGACGAGCTCGGCGCCGACGGCCGCCTGGTGCTCCGCTACAGCGGCACCGAGCCCCTGGCGCGGGTGATGATCGAGGGTCCCGAGCAGGAGCGGATCGAGCGCATGGCGGCGGAGATCGCGGCCGCGATCGAGGAGGAGGTCGGGAAGCGATGAGCGTTCGGCTCTCGGTCAACGTCGACCACGTGGCGACGCTTCGGCAGGCGCGGCGGGCGGCGTATCCCGATCCTGTCGAGGCGGCGCGGGTGGCCGAAGAGGCCGGCGCCTCCGGCATCACCGTCCACCTGCGGAGCGACCGCCGGCACGTCCAGGACGACGACGTGGCGCGCCTCCGCGCCGCCGTGCGCGGCAAGCTCAACCTGGAGATGGCGCCCATCGACGAGATGATCGCCGTCGCCCTCCGCCTCCGCCCCCACCAGGTCAGCCTGGTCCCCGAGCGCCCCGACGAGATCACCACCGAAGGCGGGCTCGACGTGCTGACGCAGGCCGGGCGCATCGAGGAGGCCGCCCGCCGCCTCGCCGCCGCCGGCGTCGCCGTCTCCGTCTTCCTCGACCCCGAGCTGCGCCAGGTCGAGGCCCTCGCCGCCCTCGCCCGCCGACTCGGCACGGAGTCCGGCGGCCCGCCGATCGCCGGCTTCGAGATCAACACCGACGCCTACACCCGCGCGGCGGAGCCGGCCGCGGTCCAGCGCGAGCTCGACCGCTGCCGCCGCGCCGCCGCCCTCGGCCGCGAGCGCCGCCTCGCCGTCTACGCCGGGCACGGCCTCACCACCGCCAACGTCGCCCCGATCGCCGCCATCCCCGAGGTCGAGGAGCTGAACATCGGACACTGGCTGGTCGCCCGCGCGGTGATCGTGGGGATGGCGGAGGCGGTGCGCGAGATGCTGCGCGCGATGGCGCCGGGCGGCGGAGCGGAAGCCGGCGGCGGGTGATCCCTACCGCTCGATCTCCTCCGCCCCCGGCCCCGCCACCGGCTCCGGCTCCTTGGCGATCACCGCCGTCGCCCCGACCGGCAGCATCACCCGGTGCACGCGCTCGCCGAACTTGACGTTCAGCTCGTAGTAGCCGTCCGGGTGGATCTGGAGGAGGACGGCGCGGGTGCCCTTCATGCCCAGTTGCTCGTTGTGGACCATCACCTCCGCCGGCATCTCCATCGTCGTCGCCTCCTCGATCAGTCCTGGTAGTAGCCCTGGTCCTTGTATTCCTTGAGCTTGCGCTGGAGGGTGCGGAGGCCGATCTCCAGGAGGTCGGCGGCGCGGGCGCGGTGGCCGCCGGTGCGCTCCAGGGTCTCGAGGATCGCCTGGCGCTCGATCTCGGCCATGCTGCGCGGCTCGCCCGAGGGCGGCTGCACCGGAGCGCCGGCGGCGGAGACGGCGGCGCCGGCGCGCAGCTCGGCGGGCAGGTCGGAGAGGCGGATCTCCGGGCCCTGGTGGAAGATCACCGTCGACTCGATGACGTTCTTGAGCTCGCGCACGTTGCCCGGCCAGGGGTGGCGGCGCAGCACCTCGAGCGCCTCGGGCGAGAGCTTCTTCGGCTCGCGGCCGTGCTCCTCGCAGAAGACGGCGAGGAAGTGGTCGGCCAGGCGCGGGACGTCGTCGGCGCGCTCGCGGAGCGGCGGGATGCGCAGGGTGACGACCTTGAGCCGGTAGTAGAGGTCCTCGCGGAAGCGGCCTTCCGCGACCTCGCGCTCGAGGTCGCGGTTGGTCGCCGCGATCAGCCGGAAGTCGACGTCGATCGTCTCGCTGCCGCCCACCCGCATCACCTGCCGCTCCTCGAGCACGCGCAGCAGCTTGACCTGGAGCTCGGGGTAGAGCTCGCTGATCTCGTCGAGGAAGAGGGTGCCCTTGTGGGCCAGCTCGAACTTGCCGATCTTGCGGCCGACGGCGCCGGTGAACGAGCCGCGCTCGTGGCCGAAGAGCTCGGACTCGAGGATGTCGCTCGGGATGGCGCCGCAGTTGATCGCCAGGAAGCGCTCGTTGCGCCGCGGGCTCGCCTGGTGGAGCGCGGCGGCGACCAGCTCCTTGCCGGTGCCGCTCTCGCCGGCGATCAGCACCGTCGAGCGCGTGGGCGCGACCACCCGCATCTGCTCGAAGAGGCGCTCCATCGCCGGCGAGGCGCCGACGATCGCCTCGAAGCCGTAGCGCTTGTCGAGCCGCTCGCGGAGCGTCACCACCTCTTCCTTGAGGTCCTGGCGCTCGACCAGGTTGGCCACCCGGGTGCGCAGCTCGTAGAGGTCGACCGGCTTGGTCAGGTAGTCGTCGGCGCCCACCCGCATCGCCTCGACCGCCGACTCGATCGATCCGAAGCCGGTGACCAGGATCACCCCCAGCGGCACGCCGCGCTCGCGCACCGCCTCGAGGAAGCCGAGCCCGTCGAGCACGGGCATGCGGAGGTCGCACACCGCGACCTTCGCCCGCTCCGGCGCCTCGTCGAGGTAGGCGAGCGCCGCCCGCGCGTCGTCGAACGTGCGCACCGCGTACCCCGCCTTCTCGATGGCGATCGCCATCGACTCGCGCGAGCCGGTCTCGTCGTCGATCACCAGGACCAGGGGGAGGTCGGGCACGGTGCGCCATTCTGGCACAGCGAACCCCAAGAGCTAACATGCCGCGGCGATCGCCCCTCGCCGATGACGCTCTTCTCCTCCTCCCCGTCGCCCGCCGCCTCCACCCTCGACGGCACCCTCGACCGCGTCGTCTTCCAGAGCGAGGACGACGCGTGGAGCGTGGTGAAGATCGCGCCGGCCGGGGGAGGCGAGACGGTGACGGCGGTGGGCAAGCTGCTCGGCGTCCAGCCCGGCGAGAGCCTGCGCCTCGAGGGCGCCTGGGAGGAGGACCGGCGGTTCGGGCGGCAGTTCCGGGTCGCCTCCTACCGCACGGTGGCGCCGGCGACGCTCGGGGGGATCGAGAAGTACCTCGGCTCGGGGCTCATCCCCGGCATCGGCAAGGGGATGGCGAAGCGGCTGGTCGAGGCGTTCGGGATGGAGACCCTCGACGTCGTGGAGCGCCAGCCGGAGCGGCTCGCCGAGGTGCCGGGGATCGGCCCCAAGCGGCGGGCGGAGATCCTGCGCGCCTGGACCGAGCAGCGGGAGATCAAGGAGGTGATGGTCTTCCTGCAGTCGCACGGCGTCTCGACGTCGCACGCCATCCGCATCTGGAAGACCTACGGCGGCGCGGCGATGCGGATCGTGCGCGACGATCCGTTCCGGCTGGCCACCGACGTCTGGGGCATCGGCTTCCAGAGCGCCGACCGCATCGCCGCCGCCCTCGGGCTGCCGGCGGACTCGCCGGAGCGGGCGCGCGCCGGGCTGCTCTACGTGCTCGAGCAGGCGGCGGAGCGCGGGCACGTCTTCCTGCCGAAGGAGCGCCGGCTCGCCGACGCCGCGGCGCTCCTCGGCGTCGGCGAGGAGGGGCTCGCCCCGGAGCTGCCGCGGCTGGTCGCGGAGGGCCAGGCGGTGGTCGAGCCGGCGGCCGGCG
>DATABP010000683.1:0-2815 GCA_036259515.1 Thermoanaerobaculia bacterium
GGGCCGCCGGATGAGGGCGCGCCACCTGCTCCTGCCGGGCGCGCTCGTCGCGCTGGCGCTCCTCCTCGTCGCCTTCTTCCGCCCGAGCGACGACGGCGGCGGCGTCTACGTGCCGGTGGGCTACGCGCGCGAGGTCGACCGGCTGATCGCCGAGGGCAAGCTGGTCTACGACTGCGCGAGCGAGGCGATCGAGCCGCGCGGGCTCTCCGAGTCCGAGGCCTACTTCCTCGCCCACAGCTACCTCGAGGACGACCTCGCCGCCTGGGCGGCGAACGACCGCCGGCCGTTCGTCGTCGAGCGCGAGGAGCTGCCCGGCGGCCGCTGCCGCGGGAGCCTGCTGCGCATCAACGCCAGCTACCACAACCAGCGGTTGCCGACCTACACCGCCTCGACGTGGACCGGGCGGCTGTTCCTGCGCCAGCCGGCGGCGGCGACCACGCTCTCCTCCGGCGAGCGCACGCTGGAGGTCGCCCGCCCGCCGCTCGACCACCTGCCGCTCCCCGCCGAGGACTACCAGGACGTGTGGTTCGGGCGCGCCGAGTCGCCCGACGTGCGCTCGCCGAAGCACGCCTGGAAGATGCTCGAGCAGGGCCGCGCCTTCGCCTACCTCCAGCCAGTGGGCGACGCGGCGGTGCTCGAGGTGGCCCACGAGCGGCCGGAGCTGCGGCTCAACGGCTGCCCGGTCGAGCGCGGCTGGCGGGTGCGGCTCGACGGCGGCGACGCGCTGCGCCTCCGCCTCGCCGACGAGGGTCGCGTGAGTCTCGACGAGCGCTACCACGTCGAGGCCGGCGGCGAGGCCGGGCTGGTCTCCTTCGTGCGCAAGGTCAACGGCGAGATCCGCCGCCGCACCGACTCCGGCCGCCTGGCGATGGCCGACGAGCTGGCGCGCGCCTTCGACACCGCGGTGCTCCAGGGCGAGGGCGGCGACGACTTCGACGTCCACCTCAGCCTCGACGCCTTCCTCGACCACACCGCGAACCGCGCCCTCGCCGACTTCGCCCGCCGGCGCTACGGGAGCCGGCCGCTGCGCGCCGCGATCTCGGTGCTCGACGGCCGCGACGGCCGCGCGCTGGCGCTCGCCAGCTACCCCGGCGCCGCCGACCTGCCGCGGCTCGACCTCCGCCGCGAGGGCGACGCCGCGCTGCTCGCCGCCAACCACAACTTCGACCACCATCCGGTGGGCTCGACCGCCAAGCCGCTCCTCGCCGCCGCCGCGCTGGCCAGCCATCCCGAGCTGGCGGCGCTGACCGTCCCCTGCTTCCCCGGCGTCGCGTCGGGCGACGCTCCTCGGTTTCCCGCTCGGCGAGGCGCGGCTGCCGGCCGACTGCCACGGCGCCGGCGAGGACGGCGAGGTGGGGCTGGTCGAGTTCCTCCGCGTGTCGTCGAACCGCTACGTGCTGGTGCTCGGCATGCTGGCGCTCGCCGACTGGCGCGACGACGGCCCGCGCGCCGACCCGCGCGACGTGCCGCTCTCGGCGCTCGACCAGTACCGGCTCGGCGGGCGGGTGTTCGCGCGGCGGCCCTACCTGCCGGTGGTCAAGGACGCCGCCGGCCAGGGCACCGAGCTCGCCGACGTCGCCGACCGCCCGTTCTTCCAGCGCTTCGCGGCGCTCTTCGGGGTGGGCTACCACTACCGGAGCGCCAGCCCGGGCGCGCGCATCGACCTCTCCCCCTGGCGGCCGGTGCTGGCGCGGGCGGGCGAGGAGGTCGGCGAAGAGGTGGCGCTGGCCTTCTCGCCGGTGGCCGCCGAGGAGGTCAACCTGCGCGCCAACCTGGTGCAGCAGCTCCGCCAGGACCTCTACACGACGCTCCTCGGCAACGGCAACAACCGCTGGAGCAACCTCCAGCTCGCCGCGGCGGTGGCGCGGCTGGTCGGCGGGCGGACGGACGTCGCGGCGCAGATGGTCGAGCGCGTGACGGTCCCGGCTGAGGGAGCGCGCCCGGCCGGGGCGGACGGCGGGGAGGCCGAGGCGCCGCGCGAGGTCGTCTGGTCGCTCGACGCCGCGGGGCCGGCCGCCGAGCCCGCGCCCTCCGGCACCGCCGCCGCCGGCCTCGCCGAGGAGCACCGCCGGCTGATCCTGGAGGGCATGCGCCAGGTCGTCGAGCACCCGTCGGGCACCGCCCACGCGCTGGCGGCGCCGCTCGCCCGCCTCAACGCGGCGGCTCCCGAGGGCGTCGTCTATCGCCTCCTCGCCAAGACCGGCACGCCCAGCGACGCGCTGGAGACGCTGCGCCGCGGCGTCACCGTGCCGGCGCCGGCCGCCGTCCACCGCACCGACGCCGGCTCGTTCGTCGACAGCGGCGTCCTGGTGCTGGCGATCGAGCGCACGGCCCCCGGCGAGCCGGTCTCCCGCCGCGTGCTGACCTTCTGGATCGAGGGCCAGGGCGGCAGCGGCGAGACGGTGGCGCTGGCCGCCGCGGCGCTCGACCCGATCGTCCGCGGCTCCTGGCCCGAGGACTGGCTGGAGACGGAGTAGGCGGCAGCGGCCCTCAAGCCCCTCGCCGCCGCTCCGCCTCCAGGATCTCCCCGGCAGTGAACGGCCGCGGCGGGTCGGCCTGCCGCGCCGCGCGGTGCCGGCGGCGGTACTCCTCGCGGTAGAAGTCGGTGGTGTAGAGGAGGTAGGGGACGACGACCAGCCGGTGGACGCCCCAGGCGACGCCGACCAGCGCCAGCCAGCCGAGACCGAAGAGCCCCCACAGCCCGAGCGTGCCGGGCCCGAGGGCGGCCAGCGTCGGCGGCCACTCCTCGCCCAGCCACGGCGTCTCCAGCTCGTAGAGGCCGGCCGCCGCCGGCAGCTCGCCGTTGGCGCGGCGC
>DATABP010000684.1:0-3360 GCA_036259515.1 Thermoanaerobaculia bacterium
CGCCGCTCCCACGGGCCGCTCGCCCGCGCGCTCGCCACCACCACCTCCATCCTGTACCTCCTCCCCGGCACGCTGGCGATGGCGCTCCTCACCTGCCTGTTCGCCTGGATCCCGCCGCGCGGCAAGACGACGTCGTTCCTCGCCCGGCACTGGGCGCTCGGGCTCCTCGGCGCCTCGGGGGTGCGGGTGGAGCTGGAGATCGACCCGGCCGTCGACCCGCGGCAGGGGTACGTGGTGATGGCCAACCACCAGAGCAACTTCGACGTCGTCGCGATGCTCGCCACCCTGCCCGGCACCTTCCGCTTCGTCGCCAAGCGCAGCCTGTTCCTGATCCCGATCTTCGGCTGGGCGTTGTGGGCCGGCGGCTTCATCCCCGTCCACCGCGGCGACCGGAGCAAGGCGCGCGAGGTGTGGAAGGCGGCGGGGCGGGTGATCGCCGGCGGCCACTCGGTGCTCTTCTACCCGGAGGGCACGCGCTCGCGCGACGGCCGCGTCCACGCCTTCGAGCGCGGCGCCTTCCTGGTGGCGCTCAAGACCGGGGCGCCGATCCTGCCGGTCGGCATCGCCGGCGCGCTCGAGGTGATGCCGCGCGGCCACCTCTCGATCGCCCCGGGGACCATCCGCCTCCGCTTCGGCGCCCCGATCGACCCCAGGGCCTACGGCGTGCGCGGCATCGGCGACCTCGTCGGCCACGTGCGGCGGACGATCGGCGAGCTCGCCGGCGCCGAGCTCGCGTAGCCCGCCCGGCCGCCGGCCCCGGTGCTACCATCGCCGGGCGATGGCGCAAGACCTCGAAGCCCGTGTCTGGGAGGCGCTCAAGACCGTCCGCTACCCGGGGATGAGCCGCGACGTGGTGTCGTTCGGCTTCGTCGAGCGGGTGACGGCGGACGAGGAGGGCGCGGTGGCCGTCCGCCTGCGCATGACCACCCACAACCCCGACGCCGCCGAGCGGGTGCGGCGCGAGGTCGAGGCGGTGGTCGGCGGGCTGCCGGGGGTCGCGCGCGCCGCCGTCGAGCTCCAGCTCGAGCGGCCGCCGGCGCCCCACGCCGGGGCGCAGCGCGCGGTGTCGCAGGGGCCGGAGCTGATCCCCGAGGTCGAGCACGTGGTGGCGGTGGCGAGCGGCAAGGGCGGGGTCGGCAAGTCGACGGTCGCCGCCAACCTCGCCGTCGCGCTCGCCCGCCGGGGGCACCGCGTCGGCCTCCTCGACGCCGACATCTACGGCCCCTCGGTGCCGATCCTCTTCGGCATCGCCGACCGCCCGCGCCTCGTCGGCCAGCGCATCCAGCCGTTCGAGCGCTACGGCGTCAAGCTGATGTCGCTCGGCTTCATCCTCGACACCGACACGCCGGTGATCTGGCGCGGGCCGATGGTGATGCGCGGCATCGAGCAGATGCTGGGCGACGTCGACTGGGGCGCGCTCGACTACCTGGTCGTCGACCTGCCGCCGGGCACCGGCGACGCGCAGCTCACCGTCACCCAGCGCATCCCGCTCGCCGGCGCGGTGATCGTCACCACCCCCCAGGACGTGGCGCTGATCGACGCCCGCAAGGGCCTGGCGATGTTCCGCAAGGTCAACGTGCCGGTGCTCGGGGTGGTCGAGAACATGTCCGGCTTCGTCTGCCCCCACTGCGGCGAGGTGACCGACGTCTTCAAGCGCGGCGGCGGCGAGCGCACCGCCGACCTCCTCGGCACCCGCTTCCTCGGCCGCGTGCCGCTCGACCCGGCGATCGTCGAGGGCAGCGACGCCGGCGTGCCGGCGGTGGTCGCGGCGGGCGGCGAGGGGCACGCCCAGGTCTTCGCCGAGATCGCCGAGGCGGTGGTCGAGGAGGTGGCGAAGACGGCGGGCCAGGTCCCGGTGTCGATCGTCTGAGGCGGCCGCGCCTGCTGGGATCCTCGTGAGCGTCGCCGTCATCGCCGACGCCCACCTCGGCGGTCCCGGGGGGGAGGCGGCGCCGCTGGTCGCCCAGCTCGAGGCGGTCGCGGCGCGAGGCGCGCGGCACCTCGTGCTGTTGGGCGACCTCTTCCAGGGCTGGGTGGGCTTCCGCCGCTTCGAGACGCCGGAGATCGCCGAGGTCGCCGCCGCGCTCGTCCGCCTGCGCGCCGCGGGCGTCCGCGTCGACTACGTCGAGGGCAACCGCGACTTCTTCCTCGACCGCGGCCCCTACGCCGGCTGCTTCGACGCCTTCGTCCGCGAGACGGCGTTCGTCGCCGGCGGCACCCGCTTCCTCGCCGTCCACGGCGACGGCCTCGACCCCCGCGACCGCCAGTACCGCTTCTGGCGGCGGGCGTCGAAGAGCTGGCCGTCGCGGCTGGTGGTGTCGAGGACGCCGCGGCGGCTCGCCCGGCGGCTGGTGTGGGGCACCGAGGCGCGGCTGTCGCGCACCAACCTCGAGCACAAGCGGCACATCCCGGAGGACGTGCTCACGAAGTACGGAGAACGCCGGCTGGCGGAGGGCCACGACGTGCTGCTCCTCGGCCACTTCCACGAGGAGCGCGTGTGGCCGGTGCCCGGCGGGCTGGTGTGGCTGCTGCCGGCGTGGTTCGACACCCGGCGGACGGTGTGGCTGCCGGAGGACGTGCCGGCGGGCGGCGGCGCGTGACCCTCCGCGTCACCCTGCTCGGCACCGGCACCTCCACGGGGGTGCCGCGGATCGCCTGCGACTGCCCGGTGTGCACCTCGGACGACCCGCGCAACCGGCGGCTGCGCGCCGGGGTGCGCATCGACGTGGTCGGCGACGGCGCCGGCGAGACGCCCGGCACGCTCCTCGTCGACGCCTCGCCCGACCTCCGCGCCCAGGCGCTCGCCTGCGACCTCCGCCGCGTCGACGGCGTCCTCTTCACCCACGCCCACGCCGACCACGTCCACGGACTCGACGACCTTCGCGTCTTCAACTTCCTCCAGGGCGGCGCCATCCCGCTCTACGGGTCGGCGGCGACGCTCGCCGCGGTGCGTCGCGCGTTCGCGTACGCCTGGGAGGAGGGGCAGGAGGGGGGCGGCAAGCCGCGCTTCGACCTGGTGCCGGTCGACCGGCCGTTCCGGGCGCTGGGGCGGGAGGTCGAGCCGCTGCCGGTGCGGCACGGCGGGCTGGAGGTGACGGCGTACCGGATCGGCGGGTTCGCGCTGGTCACCGACGTCAGCGCCATCCCCGAGGCGACGATGGCGCGGCTCGGCGAATTGGAGGTGCTGGTGCTCGGCGCGCTGCGCTATCGGCCGCACCCGACGCACTTCTCGGTCGGCGAGGCGGTCGAGGTGGCGCGGCGGCTGGGGGCGCGGCGGACGCTGCTGACGCACCTGGCGCACGACGTGGACGCGGCGGCGCCGGCGGTGGAGCTGCCGGTTGGGGTGGAGCTGGGGTGGGA
>DATABP010000685.1:0-8157 GCA_036259515.1 Thermoanaerobaculia bacterium
GCCGTGCCTGTTCGGCGGTCTCGTCGCGGGTGACGAAGCGCTCGTACAGGTTGGTCCGCTGCTTCGGGAGATAGCCGGCGGCGATGATCAGGTGCTCCATCTCGTCCTGGCTCATCCGGTACGCGGTGCCGGCGGAGGCGACCACGTTCTCCTCGATCATGATCGAGCCCATGTCGTCCGCCCCGAAGGCGAGGGCGGCCTGGCCGATCTTCTTGCCCTGCGTCACCCAGCTCGTCTGGAAGTGGACGATGTTGTCGAAGAACAGCCGGGAGACGGCCAGCGTCCGCAGGTACTCCTCGGCGTAGGTCTCGGGCACGTCGGGCATGTCCGTGTGCTCGTGCTGGAAGGTCCAGGAGATGAAGGCGGTGAAGCCGCCGGTCTCGTCCTGCAGGTCGCGGACGCGCTGGAAGTGCTCGATGCGGTCCACCACCGGCTCGCCCATGCCGTACATCATGGTGGCCGAGGTACGCAGACCGTTCCTGTGGGCCTGGCGCATGATGTCGATCCACTCGTCGGCCGTGGCTTTCGGGTAGGCCAGGACCTCCTTGCGGGTCGGGTCCGAGAGGATCTCGGCGCCGCCACCGGGGATCGACATCAGGCCGGCTGCCTTCAGGCGCGCGATCACGTCGTAGAAGCTCATCCGCTCCTTCCTGGCGATGAACTTCACCTCCGGGGGCGAGAAGGCGTGAACGTGGAGGGCCGGGTAGTTGGACCGCAGGTAGCGGAGCAGATCCTCGTAGTAGGAGAGAGGCAGCTCCGGGTGGACTCCCCCCTGCATGAGGATGCCGGTGCCGTTCAACGCCAGCGTCTCCTCCACCTTGCGGCCGATCTCCTCGAAGGGCAGCAGGTAGCCCTCGGGGTCCCCCGGCTCGCGGTAGAAGGCGCAGAAGCGGCACTTGTAGACGCAGACGTTGGTGTAGTTGATGTTGCGGTCGATGTTGTAGGTGGCGACCTTCGGGTCGTTGAAGCGGTTCCGCACCTCGCCCGCGGCGAGCCCCAGGTCGAGCAGGTCGCCTTCGAGGATCAGGGTATGGGCATCGCCGGCCGCCGCATCTCGATCCGCGACGCGCACCGGCTGCTCACGGACGGCGACCTCTTCGAGCTGGGGATGGCGGCGACCGAGGTGCGGAACCGCTTCAACGACCCGGCGGTGGCCTCCTACAACATCGACCGCAACATCAACTACACCAACGTCTGCGTCTACCGCTGCCGCTTCTGCGCCTTCTACCGGCGGCCGGGCGATCCCGAGGGGTATCTCCTGCCCTTCGAGGAGATCGGGCGCAAGATCGAGGAGACGCTGGCGCTCCACGGCACCGGCATCCTGATGCAGGGCGGCGTGCACCCCGACCTCGGGATCGAGTACTACGAGCGCCTCTGCGCCTGGATCAAGGAGAGCTACCCGGAGATCCACCTCCACGCCTTCTCGCCGCCGGAGGTGAAGTTCATCGCCAGGAAGGAGCGGATGAGCTTCTACGACGTGATCGCGCGGCTCAAGGCGGCGGGGCTCCAGTCGATCCCCGGCGGCGGCGCCGAGCTCCTCTCGGACGACGTGCGGAAGGAGGTCGCCGCCTACCCCAAGGCGTCGGCCGACGAGTGGCTCGACGTGATGCGCCAGGCGCACCGGAACGGCCTCCGCACCACGGCGACGATGATGTACGGCATGGGCGAGCCGCTCGAGGCGCGCCTGGAGCACCTCCAGCGCGTGCGCGACCTCCAGGACGAGACCGGCGGCTTCACCGCCTTCATCTCCTGGACCTTCCAGCACGAGCACACCGAGATGGCCGACCGTCCGGAGACGCTGCCGATCGAGTACCTCCGCACCCTGGCCGTCACCCGCCTCTTCCTCGACAACGTCCAGCACTTCCAGACGAGCTGGGTGACCCAGGGCAAGAAGATCGGCCAGCTCGCGCTGTCCTTCGGCGCCGACGACATGGGCTCGATCATGATCGAGGAGAACGTCGTCTCCGCCGCCGGCACCTCCTACCAGATGAGCCAGGAGGAGATGGAGCGTCTGATCCGCCACGCCGGCTACGAGCCGAGGCAGCGGACGAATTTGTACGAGCGCTGGGTGACGGCGGAGGAGACGGAGGAGACGGCGGAGCGGTATCGGATGGCGCTCCTGCCGGCGGTGGGGCGGGAGGCGGGGGTGGGGTTGAGGGTGGTGGGGTGAGAGGCTAGGCGTCTCGCGACGGTTCCGTTCCTTCGGCCAGCATGGCGAGGTACCCCTCGTAGGCGAACAGGCGGTTGCGGCGCCGGCCGGTCAGCTCGCGGACCACGCCGAGCGCGGCGAGCAGCTCCGTCGCCGCCGCCGCGGCGGTGAACGAGAGGCCGGTGGTCTGGCTGATCTTGCGCAACGAGAGGATCGGCCGGTGCTTCAGCGCCTCGTGGATGCGCAGCGCGGAGCCGGCGCGGCGGCCGCTGTGCTCGATCCGCACGCGGTCGACCTGGAAGAGCGCGCCCAGCCGTTCGGCGGTCGACACGGCGCCCTCCGCGGTCTGGCGGACGCCGTCGAGGAAGAAGGCGAGCCAGCTCTCCCAGTCGCCTTCGGTCCGCACCTGGTCGAGGAGCTGGTAATAGCGCGTGCGGTTCTGCTTGAGATAGAGGCTGAGGTAGAGGAGCGGGTCGCGCAGCATCCCGGCGTGGCGGAGGAGGAGTGTGATCAGCAGTCGTCCGACGCGGCCGTTGCCGTCGAGGAACGGATGGATGGTCTCGAACTGGACGTGCGCCAGACCGGCGCGGAGCAGCACCGGCAACCCATGCGGATCGCCGTGGAGGAAACGCTCCAGCGCCGCCATCGGGTCCGGCACCTCGGTGTGGGGCGGCGGGACGAACACGGCGTTGCCGGGACGGCCGCCGCCGATCCAGTTCTGGGAGCGTCGGAGCTCGCCCGGATCCTTGCCGCTCCCGCGCCCGCGCGACAGCAGCACCGCGTGGATCTCGCGGAGGAGGCGGTTCGAGAGCGGGAACCCACCGTCGAGCCGGGCGAGGCCGTGTTCGAGGGCGGCGACGCAGTTCGAGACCTCGACGACGTCGTCGAGCGGCACGCCGGGCGCCTCGTCCAGCTCGAAGAGCAGCAGGTCCGAGAGCGACGACTGCGTCCCTTCGATCTGCGATGAGAGCACGGCCTCCTTGCGAACGTAGGTGTAGAGGAAGAGCGCCCTGTGGGAAGCCCGAGCGGAGACAAGGGTCCCTCCCGAGGGCCTCGCTAGCCCGGCGGCCGCGGCTCGCGCTCACCTCGAGCGCCGGCGACGTGCCTCTACAGCGTGCCCTGCGTCTCCAGGATGTCGCCGAGGATGCCGCCGTCGCCTCCCCCGCCGCCGCACTGGCTGTCCTGGGTGCACTCGTTCAGCGGGCAGGGGGCGTCGGCGTCGACCTCGACGGTGACCTCCTCGCAGCGGTTCGCCGACGAGCAGCGCTTGTAGGTGCACTGCTTGGTGCTCGCGGTGGTCGGGCACTCCGAGCTGTCGGTGCAGGTGTTCGGCGGGCACGCCTGCCCCGGCTGCGACGGCACCTGGGTGACCGTGCAGTTGCCCCAGGGGTCGCACGAGCGCACGTTGCAGTAGACCCCGTCCAGCCCGCCGCAGTCGGCAGCGCTGGAGCAGACGTCCAGAGGGCAGGTGCCGTAGAGGATGCGGATGGTGAGCGTGTCGCAACCTCCGGCGGCGTTGCAGAGCCGCACCGTGCAGTCCCGCGAGCCGACCATCGCCGAGGAATCGCCGACCGCGACGACGAACGAGGCGTTCCCCAGCGCCTGCTGCAACGTCCCGTGCACCTGGAAGAACGCCGAGGTGAACCGCGGATCGCGCACGCTCACCCAGGCGTAGGTGGCGTCCGGGTCGGCCACCGCCTGGCGGACGAAGTCGATCGACAGCGGCCAGCGCAGGGTGCGTCGCACCAGGCCGACGCGCACGTCCTCGACGGCGACCGGGGTGCCGAGGATCTCGGTGAGCGCCTTGGCGGCCGCCTCGGAGACGGCGGCGCCCGCCGCCGCCGGAGCGCTCACGGCGGCCAGCACGGCGAGGGCGAGGAGGAGGTGGCGGGTCTTCGAGCGGAGCTTGGTCATCGCGGCTCTCCATCGGCGGCGCGATCCGCCGCCGTCCGGTTTCGGTGCCGCCCGGGAGTGGGCTGACTCCACGACGGGCGCCGCTCCGGAGGGGCCGTTACATCGCTCGACCTCCGGCGGCCTTCTCGAGGCCGCGACGGCCACGGGAGCAGCCGGCGTTCCGCGCGGAGGGCGGTTGCATGCAAAACGCAGGCGCTCGTGCTACCCTGGGCCCATGGGCGTCAACATCACCATCCGCAACGTCCCCGACGAGGTGCGGGACGAGCTCGCCGAGCGGGCGGCGCGGCAGGGGCGGTCGCTCCAGGAGTACCTGTCGCGGGAGCTGCGGCGGCTCGCCGGCCGGCCGGACGCCGAGGCGTGGCTCGAGCGGGTGAGGCGGCGGAAGGCGGCGGAGCCGACGCGGCTCTCCGCCGAAGAGATCCTCGCCTTCCGCGACGCCGACCGGCGGTGAGCCTGCTCGTTCCGGACGCGTCGCTGCTGGTGGCGGCGCTGACCGACGACGGCGACCTCGGCCGCTGGGCGGAGGAGACGATCGCGTCGGCCGCCGGCGAGCTGGCGGCGCCGGAGCTCGTCTGCGCCGAGGCGGCGAACATCCTGCGCCGGGCGGAGCGGTCGGGCCGGATCTCCTCGGCGACCGCCGCCGCGGCGCACGAGGAGCTGCTCGCCCTCGACCTGGTCACCTTTCCCTATCTGCCCTTCGCCGGGCGCATCTGGGAGCTGCGCTCCACCGTGACGGCCTACGACGCATGGTACGTGGCGGTCGCCGAGGCGGTCGACGCGCCGCTCGCCACCGTCGACGGTCGTCTGACGCGGGCGCCGGGGACGCGCTGCCGCTTCCTCGCCCCGGAGAGGTAGCGGCCCGACAGGCGGCCCCGGCGAGGAACCCCGGGGTCGGGTTCCGTTTCCCTCGTCGCGGGTCGGTGCCGGCCCGTACAATCGGCCCGATGTCCGATCGCATGGAAACGCCGAGCCCCGTCCCGTCCCTCTTCGACTCGCCGGCGGCGCCGCCCGCCTCCCGCGCGGACGCCGACCCCGGCGACATCGCCGACCCCCTCGCCGCGGTCCTCCGCCGCGTCTGGGGGTACTCCTCCTTCCGGCCGCTCCAGCGGGAGGCGATGGAGGCGGTGCTCGCCGGGCGGGACTCGCTGGTGGTGCTGCCCACCGGGGGCGGCAAGAGCCTGTGCTTCCAGGCGCCGGCGCTGGTGGCGCGGGGGCGGGGGCCGGCGCTGGTGGTGTCGCCGCTCATCTCGCTGATGAAGGACCAGGTCGACGCCCTGGTCGGCAACGGGGTGGCCGCGGCGTGCCTGCACAGCGGGCAGTCGGCCGACGAGCGGCGGCGGGTGAACCGGGAGCTGGCGGAGGGGAGGCTGCGGCTCCTCTACGTCTCGCCGGAGCGGCTGGTCGGGGACGGCGGCGAGGGCTTCCTGGGGCGGGTGGCGCTCCTCGACGTGCCGTTCGTGGCGGTCGACGAGGCGCACTGCATCAGCCAGTGGGGGCACGACTTCCGGCCCAGCTACCGGGCGCTCGGGACGCTCAAGCAGGCGCTGCCGGGCATCTCGGTGCACGCCTTCACCGCCACCGCCACCGAGCGCGTGCGGCGCGACGTCGTCGCCGAGCTGGGGCTCGCCGACGCGGCGGTGCTGGTCGGCTCGTTCGACCGGCCGAACCTCGTCTACCGGGTGGAGCGGCGGGGCGATCGCGACCGGCAGGTGCGCGCCGTGCTCGACCGCCACCGCGGCGAGGCGGGGATCGTCTACTGCATCTCGCGGCGCGAGGTGGAGGAGGTGGCGGAGACGATCGCCGCCTGGGGCGTCGCCGTGCGGCCCTACCACGCCGGGCTCGCCGACGAGGTGCGCGCCCGCCACCAGGAGGAGTTCGCGGAGGAGCGCATCGAGGTGGTCGTCGCCACCGTCGCCTTCGGGATGGGGATCGACCGCTCGGACGTGCGCTTCGTCGTCCACGTCGGCTCGCCGCGCTCGCTCGAGCACTACCAGCAGGAGGCCGGGCGCGCCGGCCGCGACGGTCTGCCCGCCGACTGCGTGCTCCTCCACTCGACGCAGGACCACTTCGCCTGGCGGCGCCTGCTCGAGCGGGACGGGCCGATCTCCGCGGCCGACGCGCGCCTGCTGCGCGAGATGCAGGCCTACGCCGGCACGCCGCGCTGCCGCCATCGGGCGCTGGTCGAGTACTTCGGCGAGCCGTGGCGGCGCGGCCCCTGCGGCGCCTGCGACTTCTGCCTCGGCGAGCTCGACCACCTCGACGCCGTCGCCGACGCGCTGGTCGTCGGCCAGAAGGTGCTCTCGGCGGTGGTGCGCACCGGGGAGGGCTTCGGCGCCGGGCACGTCGTCGACGTGGTGCGCGGCAGGGCGACGGAGAAGGTGCTCGCCCGCGGCCACGACCGCGTCAAGACCTTCGGCGCGCTCGCCGGCGAGCCGGAGCGCGACCTCCGGAGCTTCGTCGACCAGCTCCTCGACCAGGGCTTCCTCGAGCAGGTGGGCGACCGCTACCCGGTGCTCCAGGTGACGCCGGCCGGCCGCGAGCTGCTGCGCGGCGAGCGCGCGCCGGTGCTCTACCGCGAGCGGGTGCGGGCGCGGCGGCGGGCGGCGCCGTCGGCGGCCGAGCGGGAGAGCTGGGAGGGCGTCGACCGCGGGCTGTTCGAGGCGCTCCGCGAGCTGCGGCGCGAGATCGCCCGCGAGCGCGGCGTGCCGCCCTACGTGGTCGGCCACGACTCGATGCTCCGCGAGCTCGCCCGCCTGCGCCCGACCAGCCGCGCCGGCCTCCTCGCCGTCCGCGGGATGGGGGAGAAGAAGGCGGTGGAGCTGGGGGAGCGGTTCCTGGCGGTGATCGCGCGGCACGGGGACGGCCCGGCGGGCGGCGACGGTCCGGCCGCCGGCACGGGGGGAGACGCGGCGCCCTCGGACGGCTGGGCGGGCGCCGGCTCCTCCGGCTGAGCGAACGAACGCTCCGCGGGTCGCCGGCCCCCGAAAGCGGCTACGATCTCGGCCATGTCCCCCTTCCGCCGCCTCCGCGGCGAGGAGCCGCCGCCGGGGCTGCCCGACGTGCGGGTCGACGCGGCCACCGGCGAGCCGGAGCCGTTCTGGCGCTACGCCCTGCGCTCGCTGGGCGGGGTCGCGGGGCGGCTCGTCGTCGGCCGGATGGCGCTGCTCTTCGCCCTGCCGTGGCTCGTCTTCGGCGGCATGTTCCTGTCGGGCGCCTGGCAGATGGGCGCCGGCGCGGTCGCCGAGCGGGAGCGGCGGGCGGCGCTGACCGGGCGCGGCGAGGCGGTGGTCGAGGCGAGCTGGTGGCGGATCGACTTCGACCCGGCGCCGCTCGGCGACGACGGCACGAACTGGCGCGACCTGGCCCGCCGGGAGCTGTGCAGCCGCTTCCGCTTCGTCTCCGCAGACGACGGACCGGCTGCCGTCGCCTGCCGCCGCTTCCACGGGCTCGCCGACGGCCGCGAGCTGCTGGCCGACGGGGACCCCGAGCTGCCGGTCCGCTGGGTCGACGCCGCCGGGCGGCCGGCGCTCGATCTGCGGCTCTCGCCGCGCGCCGACGCGTGGCTGGCGGCGCGGCCGGCGAGCTGGTGGCCGCTGGTGCCGCAGGACGACGCGATGCGCGCCCGCCACCGGCCGGGGAGCGAGCTCGACGCCCTGCTGATCGAGGCCGACGCGCCCGCCGAGCTGCTGCTCGCCGCCTGGGACCCGGCGGCGGCCGCGGCGGTGGCGATGGCCTTCGATCCCGAGCGGCCGGCGCGGGCGGTGCCGCTCGCCGCGCTGGCGCCGCGCCGCGCCCCGCCGGGCGAGCCGCCGCTCCTCCCGATCTTCGCCGTCGTCGGGCTCCTGCTGTGGTCGGTCGGCTGCACGGCGCTCACCGCCGGCGCGCGCCGCTGGGTGCGGGCGGCGCTGATCGCGGGCACGCTCCTGCTCCTTCCCTGGTGGGGGAGCCATCTGCACCGGGCCCTGGGTCTCCTCTGGCAGCCGGCGGGCGGGCTGGCGTCCTTCCTCGGGCCGGAGCTGGCGCCGGTGTGGGGCAGCGTCGAGCCGCGCCCGGAGGGCGGTGAGGTCGCCGGCGAGCGGGGGTGCGAACGCGGA
>DATABP010000686.1:0-7759 GCA_036259515.1 Thermoanaerobaculia bacterium
CCTGTGGGGCGGTTACCAGGGCGAGGGCGCGAAGACCATCCTTCCGGCGCGGGCCGGAGCCAAGGTCTCGATGCGCCTGGTGCCGGACCAGCGGCCGGACGAGATCGCCCGCCTCTTCCGCGAGCACCTCGACGGTCACCCCGGAGGGCGCCACCCGCTCGACGTGCTCGCGGAAGAGGCGGGCGATCTCGTCCGGCCGCTGGTCCGGCACCAGGCGCATCGAGACCTTGGCTCCGGCCCGCGCCGGAAGGATGGTCTTCGCGCCCTCGCCCTGGTAACCGCCCCACAGGCCGTTGACGTCGAGCGTCGGTCGCGCGCTGAAGCGCTCGCGGCTGGTGTAGCCCTCCTCGCCGAACACCTCCGGCACGCCGATCTCGCGGGCGTACTCGGCCTCGTCGAAGGGCAGCGCCGCGAACTCCTGGCGCTCCCAGTCGGCGAGCGGGCGCACGTCGTCGTAGAAGCCGGGGATCAGCACCCGGCCGGTCGCCTCGTCGCGCAGCTTGGCGAGGATCGTCGCCAGCGCGTTCGCCGGGTTGCGCACCGCGCCGCCGTAGGTGCCGGAGTGGAGGTCGCGGTCCGGCCCCTGGACGCGGACCTCCATGTAGCAGAGGCCGCGGAGGCCGTAGATCAGGCTCGGCTGGCCGGGGCCGTACATCGAGCTGTCGGAGACGACGACGGCGTCGCAGGCGAGCCGCGCGCCGCCGTCCTCGCGCACGAAGGCCTCGATCGTCTCGCCGCCGACCTCCTCCTCGCCCTCGATCAGGAACTTGACGTTGACCGGCAGCTCGCCGCGGGTGGCGAGCGTCGCCTCGACCGCCTTGACGTGGGTGTAGCTCTGCCCCTTGTCGTCGGTGGCGCCGCGGGCGACCAGG
Source organism: Thermoanaerobaculia bacterium (assembly GCA_036259515.1). Lineage (GTDB taxonomy): Bacteria > Acidobacteriota > Thermoanaerobaculia > Multivoradales > JBCCEF01 > DATABP01. The sequence goes on from DATABP010000686.1 coordinate 873, forward strand.
CGGCCGCCCTCCAACGTCGGCTCGAACGGCGGGTGGCGCCACTCGTCGAGCGGGTCGGGCGGCTGCACGTCGTAGTGGCCGTAGAAGAGGACCGTCGGCCTGCCCGGAGCGCCGTTCCACTCGGCGTAGACCAGCGGGTTGCCGGGCGTGCCGTCCGGCTTCGTCCGCTCGATCAGCTCCGCCGCGAGGCCCGCCTCCGCCAGCCGGTCGCGGACGAACCCGGCGGCGCGGCGGACGTCGTCCTTGTGCGCCGGGTCGGCCGAGACCGACGGGATGCGCAGCAGCTCCTTGAGCTCCTCGAGGTAGCGGGCGCCGTCGCGCTCGATGGTGGCAAGCACGTCCTGGGGATCGGTCGGCATGGAGTTCTCCGTCGGTGGTCCGGCGGCCGGGCGGGTGGCGGAGTCTAGCAGGGGGCGGAGAGGGCGAGCGGTGGGGTCGGGCGCGGTCTCAGGCGGCGTCGTCGTCCGCCCGCTCGTTTGCACGAAGCGAGCCGCGGTCGCCCTCCGCCGCGCCCGCGCGCCGCCCGCCGCCGGCCAGCCGCGACAGGTTCACCGCGTTGACCACGAAGTGGGCGACGATCGGCGCCAGGAGGTTGCCGCGCCACTCCAGGAGGCCGCCGAAGAGGCCGCCGGCGACGATGGCGAAGAGGGTCCACAGCCGGAACGACAGCCCCGGCCCGGTGTGCAGCACGGCGAAGAGCACGGTCGCCCACAGCCAGCCCCAGGAGCCCTGGACGGCGCCGCGGAAGAACAGCTCCTCGGCCACCCCGGAGAGGAAGGCGAGCGCGATCGCCTCGTCGGTGGCCAGCGGGCCGAGCAGCTCGGCGATCCGCCGCTCCAGCTCGCGCCCGGCGGGGAGGAAGCGGGCGAGCAGCCACCACAGCCCGAGGAGCGCCCCGCCCGCCGCCACCCCCAGCCCGAGGTCGATCCACCAACCGCCGGCGTCGACGAACAGCGCGAGCGGGATCAGCTCCTCCCGGGTGCCGATCCACACCAGGCCGGCGAGCCCGAGGAGCAGGTAGAACACCCAGGCGGCGCGGATCACCCGGGCGGAGCCCTGGCGGTCGTGCGCCGGCGGCTCGCGGCCCTCGCTCAGGAGACCGGCTCCCCGCCGCCGCCGGGCTCCCCGTCCTCCGGCTCCGCGTCGCCCGGCTCCAGGTCCTCCGGCTCCTCGATCTCCGTCGCGCCGCCCGGGCCGCTCTCGTCGGACATCGGGGTCGGCTGGTCGACGATCTCCTCGAGCTCGGCGACCGGCGCCTCGCCCTCCGCCGTCTCCTCGTCGTCGCGCTCGACCAGCTTGGCGGCGGCGACCAGGCGGTCCTCGGGGCCGAGGTCCATGATCTTGACCCCCTGGGTGGAGCGGCCGATCACCCGGAAGGCGTCGACCGGGGTGCGCAGGATCTTGCCCTCCTGGCTGATCAGGATCAGCTCGTCGGCGCCGGAGACCTGGCGGACGGCGATCACCGGGCCGGTCTTGTCGGAGACGCGGAGGTTGATGACGCCCAGGCCGGCGCGGTGCTTCTGCGGGTAGTCGCCGACCGCGGTGCGCTTGCCGTAGCCGCGCTCGGTGATGGTGAAAACGTCGCCGGCGTCGGGCGCCAGCGCCTCCATCGCCACCACCCGGTCGCCCTTCCTCAGGTGCATGCCGCGCACGCCGGCGGCGGTGCGCCCCATCGTCCGCACCTCGGTCTCGGCGAAGCGGATGGCGCGGCCGTCGGCGGTGGCGAGCAGCAGGTCCTGGGTGCCGTCGGTGATCCGCACGTTGAGGAGCTCGTCGCCGGGCACGATGCCGATCGCGTGGATGCCGCGGGCGAGCGGCCGCGAGTAGGCGGCGAGCGGCGTCTTCTTGATCCGCCCGGCGCGGGTGGCGAAGACGAGGTAGTGGTCGTCCGAGAACTCGCGCACCGCGACGGTGGTCGCCAGCTTCTCGTCCTTGTCCAGGTCGAGCAGGTTGACGATCGCCTTGCCGCGCGCCGCCGGGCCGGCCTCCGGGATGGCGTGCACCTTGACCCAGTACACCCTTCCCGACGCGGTGAAGACCAGGACGTACGAGTGCGCCGAGGCGACGTAGAGGTGCTCGACGAAGTCGCCCTCGCGGGTGAGCATGCCGGTGCGCCCCTTGCCGCCGCGGTGCTGCGCCCGGTAGAGGGCGAGCGGCGAGCGCTTGACGTAGCCCGTCTGCGTGACGGTGATCACCATGTCCTCGTCGGCGATCATGTCCTCGATCGAGATGTCCGCCGTGTGCGGCAGGATCTGCGTGCGCCGGGCGTCGCCGTAGGTCTCGCGCAGGGCGCGGAGCTCCTTGCGGATCTCCTCCAGCACCAGGCGGTCGGAGCCGAGGATGGCGCGCAGCCGCTCGATCGTCGCCATCAGCTCGCGGTACTCCTCGACCACCTTGTCGCGCTCGAGCCCGGTCAGCCGCTGGAGGCGCATGTCGAGGATCGCCTGCGCCTGCACCTCGGAGAGCGCGAACCCGGTCATCAGGTTCTCGCGCGCGTCGGCCGGGGTGCGGCTGGCGCGGATGGTGGCGATCACCTCGTCGAGGTGGTCGAGCGCCTTCAGGATGCCCTCGAGGACGTGGGCGCGCTCCTCGGCCTTGCGGAGGTCGTAGCGGGTGCGGCGGACGACCACCGTCTTGCGATGGTCGAGGAAGTACCGCAGCATCGACCGCAGGTCGAGCACCTTCGGCTGGTTGTCGACGATCGCCAGCATGATGATGCCGAACGTCGACTGCATCTGGGTGTGCTTGTAGAGGCTGTTGAGCAGCACCTCCGGCACCTCGCCGCGCCGGACGTCGAGCACGATACGGATGCCGGTGCGGTCGCTCTCGTCGCGGAGGTCGGTGATGCCGTCGACCTTCTTCTCGCGCACCAGCTCGGCGATGCGCTCCAAGAGCCGCGCCTTGTTGAGCTGGTAGGGGATCTCGGTGATGACGATCGCCTGGCGGTCGCTCCGCTCGTCGGTCTCGATCTCGGCGCGGGCGCGCATCTGGACGATGCCGCGGCCGGTGGCGTACGCCGAGCGGATGCCGTCGATGCCGTGGATGAAGCCGCCGGTCGGGAAGTCCGGGCCGGGGAGGACGGCCATCACCTCGTCGAGCGAGGCGTCCGGGCGGTCGATCAGGATCTCCAGCGCGTCGACCACCTCCTTCAGGCTGTGCGGCGGGATGTTGGTCGCCATGCCGACCGCGATGCCGGAGCTGCCGTTGACCAGCAGGTTCGGCACCCGCGCCGGCAGCACCGTCGGCTCGCGCTCGGAGCCGTCGTAGTTGTCGACCCAGTCGACGGTCTCCTTGTCGATGTCGTCCCGGATCATCTCCTCGGCGAGCTTGGTCAGCCGCACCTCGGTGTACCGCATCGCCGCCGGGGGGTCGCCGTCGAGCGAGCCGAAGTTGCCCTGGCCGTCGACCAGCGGGTAGCGCAGCGAGAAGTCCTGCGCCATGCGCACCACGGTGTCGTAGATCGCCGCGTCGCCGTGCGGGTGGTACTTGCCCATCACGTCGCCGACGATGCGCGCCGACTTCTTGTAGGCGCGGTTCGAGGTGTTGCCGCTCTCCCACATGCCGTAGAGCACCCGGCGGTGCACCGGCTTGAGGCCGTCGCGCACGTCGGGCAGCGCGCGGCCGATGATCACGCTCATCGCGTAGTCGAGGTAGGAGCGCTTCATCTCCTCCTCGATGTCGACGAGGATCGGCTGCTCGACGGGGATGTTCGGGTCGTCGATGGTCATGGGTCGTCCCGTGGCTCTGAACGCTCAGACGTCGAGGTTGACGACCTCGAGCGCGTTCGATTCGATGAAGACGCGGCGCGGCTCGACCTCGTCGCCCATCAGGGTCGAGAAGATCTCCTCGGCCTCGTAGAGGTCGTCGATCCGCACCTGGAGGAGGCGCCGGCGCTCGGGGTCCATCGTCGTCTCCCAGAGCTGCTCGGGGTTCATCTCGCCGAGGCCCTTGTAGCGCTGGACCGAGAGGCCCTTCCGGGCGCCGGCGTAGAGGTGGTCGAGGGCGGCCTCCAGGCTCTCGTGGATCGAGACGTCGCCGCCGGCGGCCAGGGTGAAGGCGCGGGCGCGGATCGCCTGCATGCCCTCCGGGCTGTCGGCCAGCGCGCGGAGCTCGGCGGAGGCGAGGAGGTTCCAGTCGATGCGCACCGAGCGGTCGACGCCGTCCTTGCGGTGGACGAAGGTGAGCGCGAAGGTCGCGTGCTCGGGGTCCTCGTCCACCGCCACGTCGCGGAAGCCGGCCTCGGCGAGCGCCGCCGCCACCCGCTCCATCGCCGCACGGTCGGCGAGCGCGGCGCGGTGGGTGATCCCGCCGGCGAGCGCGATCTGGACCGCCCGCTCGGGGATGCCGCGGGCGGCGAGCTTGTCGAGGTTCTGGCGGAAGCGCTCGAGGCGCTGCACGAAGCGGGTGAGCCGCGGGCCGGACAGCGTGCCGGCGCCGTCGCTGCCGTTGCCGCCCGAGCCGTTGCCGGTGGCGCCGTCGCCTCCCTCGAGCGACATCTCCCACGCCCCCTCGATGCGCTCCAGGAGGTAGCGCCGGTACTCGGCGTCGTCCTTGAGGTAGGTCTCCTGCTTGCCGTGCGCCACCTTGTAGAGCGGCGGCTGCGCGATGAAGAGGTTGCCGCGCTCGATCAGCTCGCGCATCTGGCGGAAGAAGAAGGTGAGGATCAGGGTGCGGATGTGCGAGCCGTCGACGTCGGCGTCGCACATGATGATCAGCTTCCCGTAGCGCAGCTTGGCGGGGTCGAAGTCGTCCTTGCCGATGCCGGTGCCGAGCGCCGCGATCATCGTCTTGATCTCGTCGGAGGTGAGCATCTTGTCGAAGCGCGCCTTCTCGACGTTCAGGATCTTGCCCTTGAGCGGCAGCACCGCCTGGAAGCGGCGGTCGCGGCCCTGCTTCGCCGAGCCGCCGGCCGAGTCGCCCTCGACCAGGAAGAGCTCCGCCTTCGCGGGGTCCTTCTCCGAGCAGTCGGCGAGCTTGCCGGGGAGGTTCGAGGCGTCGAGCGCGCCCTTCCGGCGGGTCAGCTCGCGCGCCTTCCGCGCCGCCTCGCGGGCGCGCGCCGCCTCGACCGTCTTCTCGACGATCCGCCGCGCCACCTTCGGGTTCTCCTCGAAGTAGCGGCCGAGGCCGTCGTTGACCGCCTGCTCGACCCAGCCGCGGATGTCCGAGGACACCAGCTTGTCCTTCGTCTGGCTGGAGAACTTGGGGTCCTTGATCTTGACCGAGACGACGGCGGTGAGCCCCTCGCGCACGTCGTCGCCGGAGAGCTGGGTGTCCTTGAGGTTCTTGCCCAGCCCGCTCTCCTGGAGGTAGGCGTTCACCGTGCGGGTGAGCGCCGCCTTGAAGCCGGAGAGGTGGGTGCCCCCGTCGCGGTTGTTGATCGTGTTGGCGAAGCTGTAGATCAGCTCCTGGTAGCCGTCGTTCCACTGCATCGCCACTTCCACCAGCTCCTCGCCGGTGCCGTCGTCGCGCGCGTCGACGACGAAGATCGGCTCGGGGTGGATCGGGCTCTTGTTGCGGTTCAGGTGCTCGACGAAGCTCTTGATGCCGCCCTCGAACTGGAAGTCCGCCTGCTTGCCGGTGCGCTCGTCCTCGAGGTGGATGTGGACGCCGCGGTTCAAGAACGACTGCTCGCGCAGCCGCTGCGCCAGGGTGTCGAAGTGGAAGTCGAGGGCGGCGAAGATCGTCGAGTCCGGCCAGAAGCGGACCTTGGTGCCGGTCTTCTCCGTCGTGCCGAGCGGCTGGATCGGCGCCTCCGGCACGCCCTGGTGGTAGACCTGGAGCCACACCCGGCCGTCGCGCTTGATCTCCAGCTCGAGCGTCTTCGAGAGCGCGTTGACCACCGAGACGCCGACGCCGTGCAGGCCGCCCGACACCTTGTACGAGTTGCGGTCGAACTTCCCGCCCGAGTGGAGCTCGGTCATGATCACCTCGGCCGCCGACCGCTTCTCGTCGCGGTGGAGGTCGACCGGGATGCCGCGGCCGTCGTCCTCGACGGTCACCGAGTCGTCGGCGTGGATGGTCACGTCGATGCGGCTGGCGTAGCCGGCGAGCGCCTCGTCGACCGAGTTGTCGACCAGCTCGAAGACCATGTGGTGGAGACCCGACAGGTCGTCGGTGTCCCCGATGTACATCCCGGGGCGCTTGCGCACCGCCTCGAGGCCCTTCAAGACCTTGATGTTCTCGGCGGTGTAGGTCGGTCTCGGCTCGGCCACGGGTTCCCTCTCGCAGACTGTCGTTTCGCAGCTCGGGCGAACCGGCGGCGTCGGTTTCTCGCGGGCCGGCTCGCGGGCGATTTTTCGATCGGCCGATTTTCGATCGGCGGCCCGCCGGACGGCGGGTTTTCGAAGCGCCCGGATCATACCATGGAAGCGCCGTTTTTGGAAGCTCGCCGACGCTTTGTTTTCAGCGACTTACGAGCCGGACCGCGGGGGCTCGGCCGACGGCGGTGAGAAGGCGGCAGTCCGCACCGTCGAAAACACTCATTCGGCGGCCGAAATTCGCCCCGCCGCGACCTCCCAGCGGTGCTCCAGCGCCATCCCCTGCCACACCGCCGGCCGGTTGGAGCTGGCGAAGAGCTGGCCGGCGCCGGCGAACACCGTCCACAGGCGGGCGAGGGTGTCCGGCGCGAGCTCGGCGTCGAGGTCGTCGAGCAGGTGCAGCGGCGGCCGGCCGGCCTCGGCGAGCACCCGCGCGTGGGCCGCGGTCAAGAGCAGCGACAGCGCCTTCCGCTCTCCGGCCGACACCGTGCCGCGCACCGCGTGATCGCCCCAGGCGAGGCGCAGCTCGTCGCGGTGCGGCCCGACCAGCGGCAGGCCGCGCCGGTGTTCCTCGTCGGCGCGGCGCTCGATCCGGGCGAGGATCGCCTCGACGCCGGCGAGCGCGTCGGG